>JAUWOE010000095.1 GCA_030612265.1 Promethearchaeum sp. | reverse complement strand
ATCCGGTTGAACGGTAATGGTGATAATCCGACTAAGAACATTCCCACTGGTGTCATTAACACTGATGTTTAAAGAATATTCTCCGATTTGAAGCACCGTTGCGTTGGTGATGATTCCTGTTTCCGCAACTATACTGAAATGTTCCGTGTCATTAATAAAGTATTGAGAAATCCCCACATCATCAGTAGCGTTCACATCATAGGAAAAGGGTGATTGAAATGAAAGAATCTGATCTACAGGGTTAGTGATCCATTCAGGAGCGTTTATATCCGGTTGAACGGTAATGGTGATAATCCGACTAAGAACATTCCCACTGGTGTCATTAACACTGATGTTTAAAGAATATTCTCCGATCTGAAGCACCGTTGCGTTGGTGATGATTCCTGTTTCCGCATCTATACTGAAATGTTCCGTGTCATTAATAAAGTATTGGGAAATCCCCACATCATCAGTAGCGTTCACATCATAGGAAAAGGGTGCTTGAAATATAAGAATCTGATCTACAGGGTTAGTGATCCATTCAGGGGCGTTTATATCCGGTTGAACGGTAATGGTGATAATTTGACTTAGAACATTCCCACTGGTGTCATTAACACTGATGTTTAAGGAATATACACCAAGATTTAGCAGTGTGGCGTTAGTGATGATTCCTGTGTTAGGATCCATATTGAAATGATCCGTGTCGTTAATAAAGTATCGGGAAATCCCCACATCATCAGTAGCGTTCACATCATATAAGAAAGAATTTCCAACTGTGATAGTTTGATCTACTATAGGTTCTACCCACGTTGGATCTTCACTGTCAGCATAACTCCCAAGATCATCTATAGTCCACAACATAACATCCGTGAAATAAATATGTGCAGCTTCTGCTTCACCTCCTGCTGTATACATTGAATTTCCCCCATCAAATGATACTCCTGTTTGAACCGAAGGTAAACTTGCCCACCCAATTAGCAGGTCATCATAATTAGTTATGGTTAATGTAACTCCCTCAAACATTTGACTCATATCTATCACATTAGAGATGTTCCACAGTCCGATATTTGGTACTTGCTGGATAGCAACACACCCATCAAACATATTGGACATATTCGTCGTTCCCGTTAAATTCAAAATATCTGATGCAGTAATCACTAAATTAACGCATCCGTAGAAATATCCACTTGAATTCCCTAAATTAAGATCCCCCCAGTTCTGAATCTCAATAATTCGTTCAAAATCACCAGCATTATTGAAGGTCCACCCCTGACAGACTCCTGAAATATTCACTATGAAATCTCCTTTTACGCCATAAGTATGCATTGCATTAGTATAATTCGTGGTAATTATATGTTCTTTTACTCCATCTCCCCAATCTACAATAAAATCGTATGTTCCCGATGCTTCGAGCGGGAGAATGATAGGGTCATTTTTAGTATTGGCAGAAACCCCCCAAACACTAATAAAATTATCTTCCCCTGCTGAATTTTTTAAGAGAGTTTTAGAACTAATCTCATCAACGCAGCTCTCACGTTCTTCGCTCATTCTATTGCTCAGTGGTTGTGTTATTGTACTATTTAAAATCAAACTAACTATTCCAATAAATATGAATAATGGAATAATTTTATTTTTTACAATTTTCATATTAAATCAAATAATAATTAGTTTCCTATCTTTTTAACAATTTTGTCAAACCTTTCTGACAATACTGTGATTTGATGAAAGAAGGTAAGCATATCAGTACAGCCGGTACAGAACATCTGAAACGAGTCAATTTTTTGGTCGCTCTTGCCTACTCCACAACCTGATTGACACTAACTTTGGTTTACAATAAAGCATAAGCATTCACCAAACTATAACTTAAGTTTAAAGAATCCTTAGAAGAAAAAATTCTATACTATCTGGAATAATGAATAGGTTCCATACTTAGAATTCAATTTGCCCCGCTTCGCAGCACAATAACCATTGGCTGAACCTTTCAGTCTTTTTTTCATTCGATTATTCGCTTTATCTTCATAATATTGCCCAAATTCTCCCTTTGTAGAAGATCAACTCTAAATATTAACTATGTCATAGTCAGCAGATATTGTCTTTGTCACTATGACGAGTAATCCGAGAAAACTTCACAATGGGATAGTAAAATCATAGATGACCGAGAACAAAGAAAAAAAGAGACTATCCGATAGTAAACTTTGCGCTATCGAAGGTCTTAACGAGGATTGCCCTACCATCACCCATCAGAAGGCGTCACCATATATTATTTTTAAATTTTTTTGTTTTGTTTTTATAACTTTAAATCCTTCTTGTTTTTACTCATAATATGAATAAAAACTTTTTTTCAACTAAACACATCCTATATATTCTGGTCAGTTTGTTTACGTTTATCTTCGTGCTTTTTGAGGTAGATTATGAACAAACACTACTCGGTATTATAATGACTATTCTTCTAGGCTTGTTTCTAACGCAATGGTATTTATTTGTAGGTTTGATCAAATCGAGAGATAAAAATAAAGGAGAAGATGTTGAGAAAGACAATAATAAAAGCAAAGGTAAAATTGAAGAAAAAGACATAGGGGAAAGCATAGATGAAGAAGAACTTAATTTTTTCAAGCGAAGAGATGATGGCACTTTACTACCTCACTGGCAGATATTTTCACTTTCTGCAATAATAACGATATATATCATTTCTCTTGGCTTTATCTCTGATGAAAATTTTGATATTAGTGGTGCATTGATAATTTTCCTTTATGTTATGGGTCCTTCTGTTTTTCTTTTGATTAAAAAGGGGTATTCTCTAGTTCTCACTACATTATGGGTTTGGATCCCAATAGAATGGAGTTTAATATCAGATACGATTAAAATTGATATTGGATGGCCATTTCCCGCATTGCTTGGTTTATTTGCAATGTTATGGCCAGCAATAATGCTTGGAAGACACATGCCTTGGTATGATTGGAATATAAAAAAATCTGATCTCAAACCTGTTAATATTTCAATTCTGGTTTTAACAATAGTTGTTGTGCCTTTGGGTGTTCTTCTCTATTTTCTAAAAATTAACTTTGTTGAATTTACAGATAAAAGTTTGGCTGAATCTCTTGGATTAATACTAATCACATTTGCAGGAATTTTTGTGGTTCAAGGGATTATGGAAGAAACGCTATTTAGAGACATTATTATGAAACATTGGTATTATGAAATTAAAGAGTTACGTGATTCTAATAAAAAATTTCTGAAGAAATTAGATTTTGGTGTCGTTTCAATAATATTTGGAGGTATTCTGATAATTTCTATTCCATTTTGGGGTGATGTTCTACGATTTATAGCAGATATTATACCAATATTTGAGGGAGTTGCATTAAGAGTTGGTGACCTAGACAGACCTCTGGGAGATTATGAAGGTACAGCAATCCCAGCATTTGTTGGCATTCCCTTATGGCCATTTTATCTTATTGTTGGAATATTATTGATGATTGGTGGATTAATCCTTTACAAAAAAACTGATGATCCACTGATGGCAGCTTTGGCTGTATCAGCAATGATTTTTGGCTTTGCTCATTTCCAAGATTGGCGTTATGTTTTATTTGCTACTTTTTCAGGATATGGTTATGGGTATGCATATTATAAAACTAAAAATCTCGCTGCCGCTGCTTTAGTTCATATGGGAGTCGATGCAATTTGGAGTTTAATTTTATCATATCCTTAAAAGTGAAGAAATTACAAAAAGAGTTACATGTAAAAAAAAAGGCAAACCAGTGAAATAAATAAACAATTCAAATTGAATTAATTTTTTTTTCTTTTTCACTATTCCAAATAGATTACATCAAATATTCACTCATTTTTAATGAATATTCATATGAAATTCAACCAAAATTAGAAATGGGTTCAATTAAAATAATTTAGATAGGAACATATGGTATTAAGTAAGGTTTCAAAATTGGACTTACTAAGATTTATATAGGCGCTATACTATACATAACTTAGTAATATAATATATAGTATCTAAAAAAAGGTATTAAAAATGATACGACAAGTAAAACAATTCCAGAATGAAGCGCTAATTAATTCCGAAGAATATCGCAATTTTGTTCAAAAAACGCAATCTGAAATACTTCGTGGGATCTCGACTGTAGCGGTGCTTAAAATCATTAATAATCACACTCAAGAAGGAATTTATGGATATGAATTATTAAAGGAATTAAAAAACTCAACAAAAAATACTCTCGTAATAGAAGAGGGAACACTCTATCCTTTACTAAAGAAGTTGGAAAAGGGAAAAATTATTAGATCTGAACATAAAGAAGTCAAAGGGCGATCTCGTAAATATTATATAATCACACTTGAAGGTCAGAAGGTACAAAATCACTTAACAGGGTTCTTTTCAAAATTAATAGAATCTATGGGTGATTTACTGGAATTTAATGTGGCTTTACCGAAAAAAGATGTTCTTTTCTGCCCTAATTGTGCGAATAAAATCGATTTAACCGATCCGGATTCTCATTTTTGTGAAGTATGTGGATTGAGTATTGAAAATTTAAGAGTAGTTCCTAAATTAAAAAATGAAAATGGAGATGAATTATTATGAATGAATATAGATTTAAATATATAATCGAGGATTTTCTGAAGAAAGTGAAAGAAAAGCTTCCTTCATGGATTCGGGAAGATACTACGGAATGCACCGAGATTTTAGAAGAAATGGAAGAACATATTTTGGATCTAGCCCAAGATTTGGCAGGTGGTCCAGAAGAAGAAATCAACGCAGAAAACATTCGCGAAGCTATTGCACGGATGGGATCCCCTGAAGAAATCACAAAGGAATATAAAAAGAGGGGAACTCCTAAGTATTATTTAACGGAAGAATGGGTTCAATGGTATAAGAAAATATTAATCGTAGTTCTGGGAGTAATCTTAGCAATAAATGTTATCAGCCTAATATTTTCATTCGGAAAGGGAGACGGCTTTTGGCAGATAGCAGAAAGGTTCCTTTCAGGAATATGGGGTACAGCCTTATTTTCATTCATTGTAATAAGCATTATATTCGTTGCACTATCAATGGAAGGTTTTTTACCACAAGATTTTGCAGAAATGTATAATAAATATGGCAAATATATTGAAAAAGAACCACGGAGAACTAGGAGAGGAAAACACGGTCATCATTTTCAACATAGAATGCAAAGAGTTGAACGTGATCTTAGAAGACTAGAAAAAACAGCGGAACAAGCAAGTATTCAAGTGGAAAGAGCAAAAGCAAAAGTATCAATAAAAATACAAGAAAAACACAAAAACCCACCAATTAAAATTGGAAATTGTTTATGGAGCGGTATTTGGGGCATTTTGTGGGGGATGTTCCTTATAATGCAGCCAATTGAGAGTTTTAATGTTAATTTCACTCCAGAATTCTTAGAGTTTATTAGAATTATGGGCACACTAACTTTCAGTGAAGCAATAATAAATCTTTTCCAAGCGTTTGTTGGGATTCATAGATCCTTCACGCAGCAAATATTGCTCTGTCTCTTAGGGTTAGTTCTAGGATTATATATAGTTGTCTTTGTCAACACATTGAGCAGTCCAGGAATTCTTCAAATGTTTTCTGTTGCTTCAGGAATTTCATGGGATCCAATTAAAGTGTTTAAAATTGTAATGTATTTGGCAATATTTGGCACAGGTGTCGGAATAATCCAAAAAATAATTGATATTTTGATGTATCAAGGTCGTTTGGATAGATATTATACTGAAACTTTTGATTAAATCCAGTTTTTTTCTAATTGAATTTAATAATAATTTTTTTTTCTTCTTTTTTTAGGGTTGAGTTCTTTATCTAAAAATATGAAATTGAAAAATAAGGTTGCTGTAATAACCGGTGCTGCCTTAGGGTATAAAGATGGTGGACCATCTATTGGGAGTGCAATAGCTTTTAAATTTGCTAAGGAAGGCGCAAAAATTGTTGTTGTTGATATTTTGGAGCAAATGGGGAAAAAAACTGCTAAAAAAATAAATGAAACTGGTGGAACTGCAATTTTTGTAAAAGCTGATGTTTCAAAAACTGAAGAAGTGAAGAATGTAATTAAAATCACAAAGGATCGATTCAATCAATTAAATTGCCTTGTAAACTGTGCTGCATCATATGAAGGCGATATTTTCCATAATGTAGTGGATACACCTGAGAAAGATTGGAATAATACAATAAACATAAATCTAAATGGATATTTTCGGTTTACCAAATATTCAATCCCTCTTATTCTTAAAAGCGGAGGAGGGTCGATAATTAATATTTCTTCAGATGCAGCATTTCAAGTAACAAAAGATTTTTGTGTTTATCCTGTAACTAAAGCAGCTATAAATTCACTAACAAGGACTCTTGCAGTAGATTTCGCACCTAAAATAAGGACTAATGCAATATGTCCAGGATTTGTTAAAATTGCAAATTCAGAAAATGATCGAACACCTGAAGAACTACAAAAATGGATAGATGGAATTGCGAAAAAATATCCATTAAAACGTGTGTGTTCAGTTGAAGAAATTGCCAATACTGCATTATTCCTTGCAAGTGACGAAGCATCTTACATCAATGGACAGTGTATTAGTGTGGATGGGGGGTATCTTATATCAGATACTCATGATTTTTAAAAGAAATAGAAAAAAGGGAATAACAAACTTCGGTCTATTATTCGAGACCTAATTTTATTCCCGCTATTGAACTACTTTGATATATCCATGGGAGATTGCTCGTTTTCCTTCATGATTTAACACTTCAAAGAAGAGATTTGTTTCTTTATCTGCAATCTGACGGTGTTTAAGATTAATTTGGATTGTAGTTCCCGGAAAGACCATCCCAGTGAATCTGGCATAAATTTCTTTTATTAAATTTGGATTGCCCTTTGTTTCTCTATTGATAATCGCGCTTACGGCAAAAGCCAAAGTCGCTGTTCCTTGAAGAATTATATCAGGAAGTTGGAATTGTTTTGCAAATTTCTTTGAAGTATGTATCGGAAACACAATATCAGAACAACCATCATAAATAAAAGGCTGAACTAAATCAATATTCTCTAAATGAGTCCAAAACATCTTTTTTTCTATATTATTATCATTATTATCTATTTGAGGAATCTGTGGAATATTCTCTCTTCCTTTTCCTTCTCCTTCTCCTTCTCCTATACACTTCACATCACGAAGCATAGTTCCTGCATATTCGGTAAATACTGGGTTTCCCTTTCTGTCTAGTGCATCAAATTGACCAATGAAGTGAGTTCCCGCGCGATGAGGAATTATGGCAGCAATTTTTCCTGTGATAAATAATTTATCCCTTGGTTTGATTAACCTATGGATGATCAAATGTTCGCTATAGTGTACTCCTGTATTAAGAACTTTTTGTGGGAACTCACTATCTTGAATATATTCAGATATATTTTCAATTATTGGCCAAGTAACTGCCACTGGAAACATTGGATGAGCAACAATTCCTTCTTTTCGTTCATCATTTAAGAAATATGGATTAGAATCTTTCACTGCAGCCGCATAATTTGTTGTTTTACGCCAATTTATTCTTGTCTTGAATTCTTTTAATGTTGTTCCTACAAAATTTGGATTAATTTCCATTACAATAAACATTGAAAAAGAATACTTAAATTTAGAGGATGCACGATTTATCTTATGGGAATAAATCAAAATAAAATAACTAAACAAATTGAATTATTGGATGATAAAGGACAATTAGTTGAAGCGGGATATGCAACAGATTTATTATGGAAATACGATAGGAGCAAAATTAAAGCAGGTTGGCACCGAATTAAGGAATGGGATTATTTCGCAATCTTAGACTCATCAAAAAAATATGGAATCGCATTTACTATCAGCGATCTTGGGTATATAGGTTTGATTGCAATTGCATGGTTAGATTTTGAAAATAAAACTTGCACTCAATATGATACAATGTCAATATTGCCCCGTGGAAAAACCGGATTTCCTTCAGATTCAGGAGATGGGGTTATTGATTTTAAAGATAAAAAAATTGCATTGAAATTCGAATATAATGGTCCAAAGCGCGTTATCACTGTCGATTGCCCTAAATTTAGAAATAGTAAAGGCGAGACTGGGCTAAAAGGAACACTTACTCTACATCAAGATCCAAACATGGATACAATGGCTATTGCTACATCATGGAAAAAAAACCGAAAAGCCTTCTATTACAATCAAAAAGTTAATTGTATGCCAACAGAAGGTGTTATTACAATTGGAGATCATGAATACTCTTTTTCACCTTATACCAGTATGGGAGTATTGGACTGGGGAAGGGGAAACTGGACTTATAAAAATCAATGGTATTGGGGTTCCGCTTCTGGATATCTTAAAGGTGAATCAATAGGTTGGAATATTGGATATGGATTCAGTGATCGCACTCCTGCTTCTGAAAATATGTTATTTTATAAGGGAAAAGCCCATAAATTGGATGAAGTTACCTTTCACATTGATACAACAGATTATATGAAACCCTGGAAATTTACAAGCAATGACGGTCGATTTGAGATGGATTTCAAACCGATAATTGATAGACAAGGGAAAACAAACTTTCTAGTCATTAAATCAATTCAACATCAAGTATTCGGTTATTTCAACGGGTTTGTCGTTTTAGATGATAGAACCAAGCTTGAAATTAAGGAATTTTTAGGATTTGCGGAAGATGTGCTAAATTGGTGGTAAGAAAAAAGTCATGATATGATAATTGGGAAGATATGTAATTTTTTGATTTGAAATTATTTTGAAAAATGCTAATAACTTCGTAAGATTTGAAATTAAGTATCAGATGAATCAACAAACAGAACCAAGATCGAGTGCAAAAGAACAATCCATAGCAATGATTTTTCTTTTAATTACAACTGTATTATGGGGATCCACATTTATAATTACAAATAAACTCACTCAAATCATACCTCCGATGTTTTATATGTTTTTAAGATATATAATTGGATTTATAGCATTTTTACCTTTTATGGGAAGGCTGCGAAATTTCACAAAAAAACAATTTAAAATCGGATTTATTGCGGGAACTTTAGTTTGGGCATCATTTTCCATCCAAACCATTGGAATACAACTCACTACTGCAACAAAATCAGCTTTCATCACTGGGTTAAGCGTTATAATGGTACCGATCTTTTATGCATTGTTTTTTAAGGATAAAATATCAGCACGGATATGGATTAGTACTTTACTAGCATTAATAGGTGTATCCGTAATGTCAATAATAGGATTTGAAAATGTTTCTATTGGGGATCTATTAGTTTTAATTTCTGATGTATTTTATGCGCTCTATATTATATATCTGAGTCTAAATTTAAAATCTGTAGATATAGTTGGTATTACAGTGATTATTGTTTTTCTTCTCTCATTTTATTCTTTAATTGCTTCACTTATATTCGAAGATATTAACCTTACTTTCAAAAACATGAACTCAATTTTCGAAAACTTTGGATTGATATTATTATATATGGGAGTTTGTGCAACAAATATTGCTACATTAACCCAAAATTATGGTCAACGGCATCTTTCTTCAACAAAAGCAGCGATTATATTCGCGACTGAACCGTTATTTGCCACGTTTTTTGCTGTTTTAGGAGGCGAATCCTTAACTCCCAAAATTGTAATAGGAGGAATTTTAATCCTTGTGGGAGTTCTCTTATCAATCGAAAAACCAGAGTTAGATAGAAGTTTTAATCCAGAAATAGAAGTAAAAGAATTAAATAAAGGATAAAATTATTCAAAATTTAAGATTCAAATTTCGAAAAAGATTTTTTTCCTTTAACAGATACAATTAATAAATTTCCTCACAAAATTAGATTAGGAGAATAGAATTTATGACAAAAGATTATGCAATCATATACAATCCTGTAGCAGCTGCAGGAAAATTAAAGGATCAATTTAAGTTTGCTTTAAAAACACTAGATAATTTGAATGTGTCCTATCAAATCTTTAAAACCGAACATTTCCAACATGCAATTACTCTAGCTCGTGAAACGGCTAAGGACGGTTTTTCGGTTGTTGGAGTTGGCGGGGATGGGACATGTAATGAAGTTCTTAATGGAGTGATAAAATCAAATACAAATGCATTACTTGGATTTATTCCAATCGGTACAGGTATGGATATTCCAGGAGCAATTGGTATTAGACCGGATAATATTAAAAGAGCTTGTGAAATTATTGCAGAGAATAAAACGGGAAAGAGTGATATTGGTTTATCAATAAATTCAAAAAATGATCAGAAATATTTCTTAGGAATTGGATCCCAAGGTTTCGATGCAGAAGTAACAAAAAGAACGAACAAATCACAGAAATCAAGGAAAGGAACGCAAAATTATGTTTTAAATTTATTAAAAACAGTTTGGGCATTTAAAAAACGTAAAATACGTGTCACTTTAGACCACGAGACATGGGAGGGAATTGCAAATTTAGTTGCTGTCGGAAATGGCCCCACATATGGAGGATGGATGTATATGTGTCCTAAAGCCAATGTTCACGATGGGATGTTCCATATTACAATAATAGATATTGCAAATCTACCCTTATTATACAACTTTAACAGCATGTATTCTCGGAATTTTCAACCCCACCCCAGAGTTTTTGAATTTATAAGTAAAAATGTTAAAATTGAGATGGTAAATGAGGATGATGAAGCGTACATTGGGCAAGTAGATGGCGAAATCATCGGAGACCTTCCAATCACTTATAAAGCATTACGAGATGGTTATGAATTTATTCAACCTATTAAAAATGAAGCAGAACAATGGTTCCAAGAGAAACATGGAAAGAAATTTGCCAAATATGTAAAAAAATTGCGGAAAAAAGGATCACCTTATTATGATGATTTTGAGTTTCTGCCCGAAAATTTAAAGATTTAAAATATATTTATGTTTCTTTATTTTTTTATAATTTTGGAAAGAAGTTATTAAATTCTTACCAGTTCTATTCTTAATAAACTAATTTTAAAAATGATGATGATGAAATTATGAAAAAAATTAAAGAATTTTTCGCTAACTTAACAAAAAAGCAGAAAATCAGTTATATTTCTATTATTTCGATTGCTTTTCTTTTGACTGAATCGATTCTTCTGTGGGCAGTAACAGATCGGGGGATGAAAGGTTTATTTGAATGGGTGAACTATATTCGCACATATGTTTATTATATCTGTGCAATAGGTTTTATTTTTCCAATTATTGCCGTTATTATAATAATAATTTCTCAAAATATGAATCCTGCAAGAAAACCCCTCAAAGCTTTAATGGTAATGGCAATTTTTAGCCTAATTATTCCTATTGGTTTTTATGGATTTATAGGATCAATCCCTCTTCAACGTTCAGGTGATAAAGCCCCCCAACTTCTCATATTAAATGGTTCAGGTGCAAATGGAATACCCAATATGGCCGTATCTTTTTGGACGAAAGAAAAATCGACAAATAGTTTGAATTGGGGAACAACAGAATCAATGGGAACTAAAATGAATGATCCAAAGAAATCTAATATTCATGCCTTTCTCTTGAATGATCTTTTGCCGAACACGACTTATTTTTATCAGATTAATGATGTTGGGCAAATTTATAATTTTACAACTATGCCCGATATTACAAACACTTTCAAGTTTATGACAACATCAGATCCGCATTTTGGAGCGGATAATGCAAACCGAACTGCTACCTATAAAATCTTAGATCAACTAGCAGATCCTGCAAATGGATACCAATCATTCTTTATGCTGGGTGATATGGTAGAGATGGGAAATAATGATGCACAATATAAAGAAGCTTGTGATACTTTCTCCCCAGTAACCACTCATATACCATTTCGACCTATAATAGGAAACCATGATGTATTGTTTGGCGGTCACCAATTTTGGGTTGATTATTTCTCACCAGATATAATTGAAGATGCACCCAGAGACTATTTTCATATCAAAGTCAACGGAATTCATATTTTCGTTCTTGATTTGGAATGGGGGACTGAAACTTATACTAAAGCCCAAAAAGAATGGTTTGAAAAAGAACTTAACGAAACTACCGATCCAGACGATTGGATCTTGGTTATGAATCATTGCTTCTACTATTCTTCAGGATATTTAGTTGATGGTTCAGAATGGTGGGATCAACAGGATATGATTGAAACCTTTAAGCCAGTTTTCGAAGAACACGGAATTGATATGGTCTTTGGTGGACATAATCATATATTTGAAGTTCTGGAGAATGGTGGAATATATTATAATATAATAGGGGGGCTTGGGGGTCATCCTGACAGATATTATGGAGGAGAAGGAATGGTTGGACAAGCAGGAACTGGTTCGATTTATTACAGCACAGATATATTTGGCTTCTTAGAAGTGGATATTCAAGGTGATACTGCATATTTAACATTTAAAAATCCAGAAAATCAAAGCGTTTATAATTATACAGTTAACAGATTATAATCAATTTTTTTTCAGTTTAAATTCTTTTAAAATCGATTTTTTTTGCTTGGATTTCTAACTTTAAAATTAATTGTATAATCGGTGGAATAAAATGGTTTTTAGATGCTGGGGAGATAAGGATGAATTGATGAGAAAATACCACGATTTTGAGTGGGGAGTCCCTCTTCATAATGATTATGAATTATTTGAATTTTTAGTCTTAGATGGTGCTCAAGCGGGGCTTAGTTGGAGTACAATTTTAAAAAAGCGGGAAAATTATAGAAAGGCTTTTGATAATTTTGATTTTGAGAAAATTGCCAAATATGACGATGAAAAGATCGATGAACTATTAAATAATCCGGGAATAGTTCGTAATACGCTTAAAGTAAAGGCATTTATTACCAATGCAAAGGCTTTTATAAAAATAAGAAAAGAATTCGGATCATTTGACAAATATATTTGGGAATATGTGGATAATAAACCAATTCTAAATGAATTAAAAAATTTTGAGGAAATGCCTTCAAAAACCATATTATCAGAAAAAATTTCCCAGGATCTTAAGAAACGTGGTTTTAAATTTGTTGGTCCAGTTATAACATACGCTTTTATGCAAGCTATTGGACTCGTGAATGATCATGTAGCTAAATGTTTTCGATATAAGGAAATTAGTAAATTATCATCTTAAACCTAAATTTCAAAAATGTTTTTCATAAATTTCTTAAAAATTAGAAGGAAAAAATTATTTAAAAATGAAAATTTGATATTATTGAAGAACAATGCCTGAAATTAGTGAAATTAACATCGATTTTTCAATCTACTTACCACATCTATCAACTTTCAAAAATTACTATGATATTCTAAGATCCCATGATTATTCTAGCGATTTATCAATGAAAACTTTACAATCTCTGCAGACATCCGAAAATTTACAACCAAACTCATAGAAACTAGCAGCATTTCAGACAAAATTTTTCAACTTAAGGATTTTTCTTTTATTTCTTCTGATATATTTTCAATTTTGGAATGATTTCAGAGAAAAAAATAATAATCTTGTTTTACACAATAAATTATGATTTTCCTGACCTTTTTTGAGAAATTTATTTTAGCCCTACTTCAAGCAATTTTAGAATGGCTTCCGGTAAGCAGCGAAGGATTTTTAATGTTAACAGCCATTAACATTTTCGGTGAAACAGCAGATGTAGCATTTAGTTTAGCGATTTACTTTCATTTAGGAACGGCTTTAGCAGTACTAGCGAAGTATTGGAAAACATATTGGGAAGCTGTCACAAAAGATTATGATGTCCTAAGATTTTTAATTATTTCAACAATATCAACAGGGATTATAGGAATCCCCTTGTATTTCTTATTAAACGAAGTTTTTGAAGCTTCTACTGTTCCAGGGATGGTTATAACACTCCTTATTGGGATCACTTTAATAATAACTGCTACATTACTGCGTTTTGGAAAATTAAATGCAACTGATAAATTATCCATGAAAGAACGAACTATGTTAGATGAATTTGCCTTAGGTGCATGTCAAGGTTTTGCAATTTTACCAGGTATTAGCCGCAGTGGTACCA
>JAUWOE010000299.1 GCA_030612265.1 Promethearchaeum sp. | reverse complement strand
AACACCTTCCCGAATAAGAGTATTAGTCTTTGGGTCAATTTTTACCTCTGTCGTATCAGGTACCTGCTTTACACACACTATGTATCTCAACACATCTCAACTCTTGCGTTTTTTTTATTTCCGTAATAAATTCTGAATTCTAATAATTCTAATAATTATCTATATTTTTGGAAAATATTTGAATATTTCTCGATTAATTAAATAAAATCTAATTAAAAATTAAACATGCCCATTTAAAGCGCAATTTTATCTATAAAAATCCATTTTTTTATTTTAATAGCAATCTGATCTGCAAATCCTCAGGCCATTTTAGGAATTGTGATTGTTATTTTATGTTTATGAGCCCTTCATAGATAATAAAACATACTTTTTGAAATTTTATCTAAGGTGGGTTCGATTTCGGGATTAATTTAAGTAATTGTTAAAAAGTGTATAGGATATTAATATTATGTATGGAAAAAAAAATTCGCAATTCATTAAATGTCGCACATAATATGATTGAAGAAGGAAAAATCTCAGAGGCATTGGAGTTTTTAAAATCATTAGAGCCAGTAGACAAATATACTGAGCGACAGAAAACTATATTTTATACAATCACCAGTGAAATTCACTATTATTTAGGTAATTACCTAAAAGCTTATGAAAAGGCCGAAAAAGGGATGCAATTTGCTAAAAAAATCGAAAAGTGCTTAGAAATTGTAGATTCTTTCCTTAATATGGCAAACATCTTAATATTTTTGAATAAATTTAAGGAAAGTATGAATTTATTAAAAGAAAGCTCTGAAATACTTAATAATTTAACAAAGATTTCTGAAAAAGATCGTAAACAGAGAATGGGTTTAATTTATTATTACAAAGGCACCATTTTCCATTATTTACAAGAACCGAAGAAGGCTCTTGAAATTATGGGAGATGCCATAGATCTCCTAGAAAAATGGGGTTCACAGGTTAGTCTTGCACAAGCTTATGCTTTCTATGGGAAAATGTTTAGAAAAATCGGAGAATACACTAAAGCTCTTTTAATTATTTCCAAATCTCAAAAAATCTGTGAAAATGAAGAATCTTCTCAATATAACAAGCCTAAATTGATGAATCTTTATGAAAGTAGTGTTATATATGTTCTTAAAGGTGAGCTTCAACTGACTTTGGAATATGCTAAAAAATTGGTATCTTTGGCTCGAAAATATAACAACCCAACATTTTTACAATTAGGATTAAACATTTTAGGTAACACCTATCGAGAATTAGGAGAACCAGATCAAGCAATTAAATATTTTAAAGAAGCTTTACCCATAGCTGAAAATATTGGAATGATTTTATCAATATCAGATATTCTATTTAATTTCCTTGAGGTCTATATAATTATGGGGGATATAACTGCTGCCAAACAAATATTTCATCAAATTAAACAACTTAGAGACAAGGAAAATGAAAATAAATATGTTAATTTATGTTATCAATTTAGTAGAGCACTTTTATTGAAAATGAGTAAAAGAACACGAGACTTGGGTGCTGCGCAAGAAATATTGAATAATATTGCCCATGGAGAAGTTATTTCTTTAGAGTTTATTCAACTAGCGATTCTTCTTCTGTGTGAGATGCTACTAAATGAATTTAAAGACACTAAAAATGTTGAAGCATTGGATGAATTTTCCTCTTTATTAAATGGTCTGCAGGAGGCTTCTGAAAAACAGCAATCCTATAAAATATTGGCAGAAACTTATCTATTAGACGCTAAACTTAGTATAATAAATTTTGATTTGAAAAAAGCCCGCCAATCTTTAACAAAAGCGCAAGAGATTGCAGAAAGATACGGGTTAGGTCTCATTGCTATGAAAATATCAAATGAACATGATAAACTCCTTCAAAATCTTGAAGTTTGGGACCAAATGAAAAAAGAAAATGCTCCGATTTCTGAACGACTAGAAAAAATCGATATAAATGATCAAATTTCGACTATGCTAAAAAAGAAACCAGCAGAAACTCAAGAAACCTCACCCGAATCTCCAATATTATTGTTGATAATGGCAAATTCTGGAATCCCACTTTATACTAAGATATTTAATAAGGAATGGAAAATTAATGAAGAACTTTTCAGCGGTTTTCTATCGGCATTTAATAGTTTTAGCGACGAAATCTTTTCGGAAGGCTTAGACAGGGCAAGTTTTGGTAAATATACGATTTTTATGACAGGCATGCCTCCTTTCATGAGTTGTTATGTTTTTGAAGGGCAATCATTCCTGGCGCATCAGAAATTTTCAAAATTTAATGAAGCAATTCATGACACCGAGCAAATTTGGAAAAAATTAACTGCTTCTAATCGTACAGGTGAAGTAATAAGAGAAGATTCGAGTGGTGGACTTGGAAAATTAGTAAAGACCATTTTTTAATATTAAAACCGCTTAATAATCCTTTGAGATATAAAACTTGTTCCAAAAAACGAAATCTCAAGAAAAGAAATTAAAAAAAATGAAAATTTTTTGAATTATTTGTAAGCCACGAAATCTTTGCCCAACAATTCTCGTGCTACGATCATTTTCATGATTTCTTTGGTGCCTTCTGCCCAAGCAAATGAACGAACAGCTCTATATATTGCATTATCCTGGCACTCATGAGTATATCCAAACGCGCCTTGCCACTGCATTACATCATTGGCAGCGGCACAAGCCCAGTCAGAGCAGAACATCTTAGCCATCGCAATTTTCTTAGCTGTTTCAAAGCGCGTTGCTTTCCCTTGTTGTTCTAAATCAATGCTTAATAGGGATTCAAAAGCCATATTGTGTAACATATGCATTCGTGTATGATGTTCGGCTAACCTGAAATTAATTTCTTCGAATTTTCCAATGGCCGTACCGAAGCATTTCCTTTCCTTTATATAAGCCATACCGTTTTCTAAGGACTTATCCCCAGCTGCGGCACATATTGCAGCAATTAATCCTCGAGCATACTCATATCCTTCATGAACATAATAAAATCCTTTCATTTCTTCGCCAATTATATAATGAGCAGGAATTTTTACGTTATCTATCGAAAAACCACCGCAGCTAATGCCTTCTCTTCCCATATCATCAAGGTATGTTGGAGTTATGCCTTTATCCGTTAGTGGTAAAAAGAACATGGTCATTCCACGTGTGCCCTTTTCAAGATCTTGATGAGCAATGGTAAGATGTCCACCACCACCTTCAGCAGCTTCACGAGTCCCGCTGATATACATTTTTTCTCCACTTACGATGAACCCGTCGTCAACTTTCTTGATCATGGTTCGTGTGCCGTTAACATCAGAACCAGCATCACTTTCGGTAGTAGCAATGCCTAAAAACCATTCACCACTGCATACTTTTGGAAATATTTCCTTTTTAGCTTGTTCAGTTCCATACTTATTTAGAAGATAGCCCCATGAGGCTTGAACCAACCAAAATACGGGAATTGAGCCAGTAGGATCACCCCTAGCTAATTCTTGTCCAATGATACCAGTGGTTACTGCGTCTAAACCTGCACCCCCGTATTTTTCATCGGCGGTACAAGCGAGCAGCCCCAATTCAGCCATCCCTTTGACAATATCAAGAGGGATTTTCTTTGTTTTCTCCATTTCTAAAGCGATTGGAGCGATTTTTGATTGAGCAAAATCTCGGACGGATTCACGGATCATTTCTTGCTCTTCAGTAAATGTAAAGTCCATTTTTTATATCACTGATTAAATTTTAGAAAGTCATCAAATTAAATATTTTGAAATGTCTTGAGTTTACAAGTTAATTATTTTTTAAGAATTTTTCTTAATTTAATTGAATAAAACATTGATATAAACCACTTACCATAAAATGTAGAGACTACAATTGAATTTTACATTTTAATTAATGGAGGAAGGACTAGCAACT
>JAUWOE010000238.1 GCA_030612265.1 Promethearchaeum sp. | reverse complement strand
TAGATCCTACAAATAATCGGATGAAAAATCAATTATTAAAGCTTAAAAATCATTTAAATATAACAGATTAATTTTCAGGTTTTAAGTAGAAAATTTTTTTGCTTTATTATTCCTTTAAATTTTAACTGATGAAACTAAGATTTGATATAAGATCACAGCTTGGATTCGCTCGTTTCGGGAGGATTAAAATAGGGGAACGATCTTATAAAACTCCAAATTTATTGGTCCCAATAAACAACACAATACTAAATAATATACAAATAGATGAATCCTTTAATTATTTTAATTATATTCCAAATAAAGACAATTTTAATCAGTTAATCGGTTATGAGATTCAAGATCCTTTAGGGATTTTTTCCGAAAAAGAAATGAGAGAAAATAAAGAAAAAAAAGAAAAAAAAGAAGAAAAACAAGAAAAACAAGAAAAAGAAAATGAAGCGTTATTCTTGGAAACAAAGGAATTATGGGGAATTCCAAGAATTTCAGATAATACACCTGAGAATCAACCAAATTCTCCCCAGAAATTATATATTTTAGCAGATAATTATCCAAACACGGATGTAGCAAGATATCAATCATATGAACTGGCCGCAACATCTACTAGACTTAGAATGTATGAAGAATTATTACTGAAAAAATTCCCCGATGATTTATTTATACTGGAATTTACATTTAAAGAGGATCCTAAAATATTAGAGTATATTATTGCCTGGATTCTACGTAATCAAGATCACCTTTTTGGGATCCGTATCCGTAATATTTTCGCAAACCTAATGCAAAGTAGAATAATCTTGGAGTGGATTATTGAATTAAAAAGAAAATTACCATCAAATTTACTATGGATTGCTGGTGGTAAAATATTACCACAAAATTACGCTTTAGCCCTTTATTTGGGTTTTGATTTAATAGATACACGTTATATATTTCAAATGGGCATTAAAGGTTTATATATTTCTCCAAATAGTACCAAATGGCTAAGAGATTTGAGTTATCCTTTATGTTCATGCAAATATTGCCAGCAATTAATTTCCTATCTAAATAATCAAAAAAAAGAAACTCCCCAAGTAAAATCGTTGGTTTTAAATCATAATTTTTATTCGGCAATTGGAGAATTATGGCGAATTAATCAATCCATCGCTGATCATAGTATAAGATCATATGTTGAAATGAAAATCCATTCCAGTCCTTTAGCTGCTGCATTTTTAAGGACGATCGACACTCATTATGCCAAAGAAATCAATTCCCGCTTTCCACTTATTAATTCGCATCCGGTTATGTGCGTTGGTTCTGAATCTTATTCACGTCCAGAAATTGTTAATTTTATAAATCGCGTAAAAGATGAGTTAACACCTGCAAAAAAATATGAAATGATTGTGATATTGCCATGTTCAGCCAAAAAACCTTATTCCCAATCAAAATCCCATCAGAAATTTATAAAAGCGATACGTAAGGCAGCAGGGAATCATTATGATAAGATTCATCAAGTGATAATCACATCTCCAACAGGTGTTATTCCTCGCGAATTAGAAAAAGTTTTTCCTGCAGCTCATTATGATATTCCTGTTACTGGAGAGTGGGACGCATATGAAATCCGTTCAACAGCCGAATGTTTAGCAAATTGGCTTAAAAAATATGAAACCGAAGAAAATTCAAGTTTGATAATTATCGCACATCTTTCCGGAGGATATAGAAAAGCATGCGAAATTGCAGAATTATTTCTCTCTCGTGATAGTGATTATGCAGATAGATTCAAATTCATATACTCAATATCACAAACAGATGATTTTAGTGCGGGAAGTTTTGAAGGATTAAATAATCTGGGTTCTGAAATTTCTGAAAATTTGGGAAATATTACACAAGATAAGAAATCACCAAATATTTCAAATGATTTTAAAAAAATAACAAAAGATGAAATTATTATAAGAGCAACAATGGATTATCAATTCGGGAAAGGTGCGGGTGAAACAATAATAAAAAACGGAGCAATAATCATCAAAGGGAAAAGACCTCAATATAACGAGATATATACATACGACGGCGCTGGGAAATTATTAGTTGGAAGATTATATGCTAATACGGGTTTAATTAAACTGGCACCTAGAGGCGCAGAATTACTCGTTCCATTGGGAAAAAATCAAATAAGAATTAATGAAGAAGATTTACGAGGAACCACCGTTTTTCGACCGATTTTGGATGTAATTGAACCTTCTGCCCATCCTGGAGATGAAATGATTGTCGTAAATAAGAATGGAAATTATTTGGGTGTAGGTGAATTAATTCAAGCACCATCGGATGCGACCCTTGCTAAAAGTGGTATGATTTGCAAGTTACGTAAAAAAATTAAGCAACATAGTAAAAAGGGGCAATAAAAATGAGCTTACAAGATAACAATAACGATAACGATCAAAACTTTATGCAAAAAGAAATTCAAGAATGGCTCTCTTCTCAAGATAATTTCGGAAAAGAACTATGGGATGAACTTGTTTATCTCCGCAACCGTCCCTTAAAAAAACGAAAATATAATACCCAAACTCAATTAAATCGACCAGTTGCAGTTTTCTCCAAACCGGAACGATTAAAAAATGGAATGGGGACTGAAATTACGTTAATTTTTCGGTCATCGGCATGTTCTTGGGCAAAATCTAAATCAGGTGGCTGCACTATGTGCGGATATTGGAATGACAGAGCCCCAGAGTCGATTACAGGGGATAATTATTGGAATCAATTCCAGGCTTCTCTTTCAAAAAATGAATCTTTACTCAAAGATCTTACTTCAAAAATCGTTTTCAAAATATTTACATCAGGGAGTTTTTGCGATCCTAAAGAGATCCCAGGTGAAATTCAGTTTAGAATCCTTAAAACACTTGGTGAATTTTCCACTATAAAAGAAATTGTCATAGAATCGCGCCCTGAATATATTACAAAGCAAATTTTAGAGCAATACAAACCATTTATAGGTGATAAATATTTCGAAATAGGTGTTGGGTTGGAAACTAGTAGCGATTTTATCCGAATGAACTTGATTAATAAAGGTTTTAATTTCAATTCGTTTTTAACAGCTACTAAACTACTTCATTCTTTCAACTTCGGAATAAAAGCCTATATACTATTTAAACCACCATTTATTAATGAATATGGTGCTATAAACGATTCTTTTCAAACAGTGAGAATTTGCATTGAAAATAAAGTCGATACAATTTCTATCAACCCAACAAATATCCAGATGCATACCCTAAGTAGTGAACTGGAGAAAGTCCGTCAATTTCGATCGCCTTGGTTATTTTCACTGCTTTGGCTTTTAAAACACAGCATAACTAATGATGAATTGAAACAAACACGAGTTATTTGTGATCCATCTGCAGCAGGAAAGGAAAGAGGTGTTCATAATTGCAACCCTTATGATTCTAGTAATGATTATTGTTTAGAAATTTTACATAAATTTGTAGAAACTCAAAATACTCAAGTTATCCCCGAAAATTTTGAAGGTAGCTGTTGGAATGAATATAATTTTGAAATTCTTTTAGGAAACCAGTAAATATGTAAAAAAGAAAAAAAAACTTGTCTTTACGTCAGATAAAATTTTTTTTTCATATTTTTTTTCTTTTCCGAATGATGTAATAGTAAATGCCACAAATTGCTATCAAACTTGACGTTAACATTGATTCCATTGAAAATCCAGGGATATTATTATCCCAAGATACTTTTTTCCATTTAGAAACTGTAATATTGATGTTTCCTTGCATTTCAGTACTAGAAATCCAATAGATTTTGATTTCATAAAATCCTCTTTCAAAAGCAGGTAACTGTATTAAATTACCACCCCAATCATCATCAAATGTGCTATTATAGAAATCATCATTCATGTAAAGATAAACATAGGAAAAAACAATCATCTTTGTTCCTTCATTTACCTCCATCCGTGCATTGCTAAAACGAGTTCCTATAAAATCATTGATGTTATTCCTAAATTGTATTTGAGTCAAGTTTGAATCTTCAATTAAATTAGAGAAAAGACCAAAAGTGCAATTTTCAATTAATAAATCATGAATTGTACTATTAGAAACTCTCAAACTTACCCCATATAATCTGTCGGCTATTCTACAATGATCTATCGTAATATTGTTACAATTATACAAATATAATCCCAAAGTGGCTTGTCCGGTCATGTCTAAATTACAAATAGTGATATTTTCACAATAAAAAATCAATAATTGTCCAATTTCTTCCTGATTTCCATCAATTATAGTTGAATTCACCTCAAAATAATATAATACAGTTTTATTATTTACAGTGTTACCTTCAAAATTCAATTCTCTCCGATAACCAACTGAAATTCCACAATTAACTAAATGATTATCAACAAGCGAAATAGGACTAGATATGCTAATACCAATATCACAATCCTTGATTTGACAACCTTCAATTCTTCCGTAAGTCTGAAAATAAAATATAAAAATACCAAACCCACAACTATCAATATCATTATTCACTGGATAGACAAATCCAAGATTCTCTTTTTTACAGTCTTCTATTATGCAATTAGATATTATAAAATTAGAAGAAAAGGGACCAATAAAAATTCCAATACCACAAGAGCGAATTGTGTTTGAATCTATAATTTTTACATCTTCATACTTCCCTTGATAATAAATTCCAAATGCAAAATTTTCAATTGTGCAGTTTTGAATGACAATATAGGCACTATAACTAATTCTGATGCCTGAGATGCTGTCATAATCCATTGGAAACTGATCACCCGAACCTTTAATGTATAAATTTTCGACAATATAAGGATCAGTTTCACTACCATTTCCTGTAATAAATGGATAATTCTCCCAATCGCTACTTGATTCTATAATTATCGGATCAACTTCTTGTAATCCATTTTGGGAGGATTTTGATTGAATTTCTTGAAGAGATACATCATTTACAACATAATTATTTCCAGAAACCAGACTGAATATGAAGGTTCCAAAAATGAATAAGTAAATAAGTAAAAACACTTTTTTGTTTTTCAAATGGATCAAGATATTATATAGATTGTTTTCTTTTAAAAGCTCGTTTTCTAATGTTTTTTCTTTTCGATCTATTTGAAAAATCATTATTTTTCAAGTTTTTCTTAATGGCTTGGAAGAATAATTATTACTTAATTTTTTTGCTCGTTTAGGGAACTGTTAAAAAAACAATAATAAAAAAAAAAAGGAATTGTTAATTCCAGAATTGTCCTAGCAATTTCGCACTATTTTTTTCTATGCAATGCTCATAAACTTGAGTTAGTCCATTCTCATATGTTTTGATCACATTAAAGGAATGGATGTTGTTAATCACTGTATTTTGCGAACTGAAGGAACCACAATAAGATAATATGGTGTCTTCAATTTGAATAGAAAAACCGATATTATTACGCCCCATCAAAATTAAATCGATTTTATTTTCAGTATTTGTGAAATTTTTTAATACACTTCCTGAATCTTCTAAGATTGTTTCAAATTTTAATTTAGGAGAAGGTAAAAATCGATGATTACAAGCAAGAATATTCAGCTTTTTATCCTCAGTCTCTTTGAAATAATTACAAATTTCGTGCATTCGAGTTCTACCAACAGCTCCATCGGTTAAGTGTTGATCAATAGCATTCAGACCATAAACTCTTAGAATTTTGGAATTATATTTTGGATCTAACGGTCCCATAAATTCTGCATACCGATCCCATCCATATTTTTGTAGATCTTTAAAACCTGGGAGGATAAACATGGGGCATTCAATTGCAGCTAATTTTTCCTTTGCTATTTGATATTCATTCACTTTATTGTGTCCAGTCAAACTTCCAGTCATACAGATTAAATCTGGATTATATCCTTTTACTT
>JAUWOE010000153.1 GCA_030612265.1 Promethearchaeum sp. | reverse complement strand
CAATTATTGAGTCACAGAAATCTTTTTATGATCCACCTTATGAAATTGATCATTTATCGAATTATACATTATCTGTAAAATTGCACGAAGATGATGCAGTTATTGAAGGAAATTTAACTGTTGATTATTATAACGATGACCAAGTCTCTTTTGATCAAATTCCATTTCACATTTATCCTTCAGGAATGGAATATGACAAAAGACCAGGGAATATCACAATTTATGAAGTTAAAACTTTGGAGGAGCCACAAACGTCTCTCGAATTTGAAGTAATTTCTCCTGAACAATTAATGTGGATAAATCTTTCTGAATCATTAAATCCAAACGAAAGAATATCATTCTATATCCTTTTTAACACTACACTTCCTGATGGTGGAATTGATAGAGCAAATTATCATGGAACAAATGAGGGACTTTCAAAGATCTTTAAATTTGCTGTAGCATATCCAATGCCAGCAGTCTATGATGAAAAAGACGGATGGAATATTGATCCATACCTAGATGTTGGAGATCCTTTCTATAGCGATATGGCATGGTATGATTTCTTTGTTGAAGTACCAATAGATTCAGAATACCCAGATTTCGTTGTCGCTGCTACAGGTGAACTATTAAAAAAAATTTCAGATTCAGATTCAACTATATATCATTATGACCCACATCTGCCGGTTCGTGAATTAACATTCTCTGCATCAAGGTATTTTATTCGTGAATCAACTATAGTAAACAATGTAAACATTTCAACATATCATCTTCCTAAATCTCAAGTGTATTGGGAGGATTTTGCATTAAATGTTGCTGTGCAAGCTGTAACACTCTATAACGAATCATTTGGTCTCTATCCGTACACCACTTTCAATGTAGTTGAAGAATATACGCACTATGGAGGGATGGAACATCCTCTACAAGTATATATTTCTGAAGCAATTGACTATTGGGGAGATCCTCAATATTACTTAGAATTAGTAATTGCCCATGAAACATGTCATCAATGGTTTTATCATTTAGTTGGAAATGACGAAATTGACGCAGGATTTCTTGATGAAGGTCTAGTCGTCTGGGCAACGGATTTTTACTTTGATCATTACTATCCAGAATGGAATTTATATGAAGATTATTACCTTCAATATCAAATTAGGCATTATAATTCTACAATAGGTCTTCCAAATAAAATTAATCAATCG
This sequence comes from Promethearchaeum sp., assembly GCA_030612265.1. Classification (GTDB taxonomy): domain Archaea; phylum Asgardarchaeota; class Lokiarchaeia; order Sigyniarchaeales; family Promethearchaeaceae; genus Promethearchaeum. The sequence goes on along the minus strand of JAUWOE010000153.1, from coordinate 7,708 downwards.
ATTTATGAATGCGATGCTTCAGGAACAAATTATTGGTATGTTGCCTATGATAAAGCCCCCATGGTTTTTCAGAAATTAAGAGGATTTTTGGGTGATGAAGATTATCTAAGTGGTATTCAGTTGTTTTTCGATCGATTTGAGTTTAAAATCGCTTGGCTTTCTGATTTGCAGGAGGCATTTGAGGATGTTTACGGAAAATCTTTAGATTGGTTCTTTCAACCTTGGTTTGATAATTTTTATCTTCCAAAATATCACTTTTCCACTGCAGTTTATGATAAAAATTCATCTATTTTAAACATCACAATAGAAGATCTTAATGAAGAATATAATGATTATCCATATTGTCAACAATTAACTGTAGAAGTTTACGATAACAAGACAAAATCTCTTTTTAATAATGAAATTTGGATAAATGGAACTACTTATCTCTCTCTTAACTTAACATCAACCCCAGATAAGGTGAGATTGATTTTTACAAACTATGTCCTTGCACAATCTATAGAAGGAAGCGAGTTTGTGGATTCATCTAAAATTGAAATATTTGGAGAACCACCTGAAGATACAAAACCAAAAATTGCTGGAATGCCATTTTTCGCATTTTTCATTTGTTTTTCATTTGGAATTATGCTAGTCCTTAAACAAATGAGAAATAAGAAAAATCATTGATATCATTTCCAGTTTTTTTTATCTTTATCAATATCTATTTTTTTAGAAATCCCTTTAAATTCCGTTACGGAACCACTCCAATTTTTTATAATCTTATTATATTTTAATATAAAATTTGATTTAATGCTTTCCAAGTAGTCAAAAATTTCAGAATTGTTAATATTTTTATTTGATCTCGCAACAAAGGTCAAATCCAGGTCGGGATGATGAGAAAAAACTAGTTTTGATGATTTAGTTTCCAAAACTCTGCACTTATCTAAACCGATTTCCGAAGTAAATGCGTTTATCGCTGCTACAAAACCTGAAAAAAAATCTTCATTAATTTTTCCTATTCTATCATTCAGGTTATTCTTACCTAAATCTTTATGATTACTACTAATTTTTTGCGAAAATATATGTAAACCATTACGCGCAATTATCCATAATTCTTGGATTTTTGCATCTTGGTTTTTCTTCATTAAATAGAAAAGATTTTTCATTTTATTTAAAAAATCTTATATTTTTGGAATTTAAATTGAATCCGTTTCTTTTTCAACTTGAACTAAAGAAAGGTGCTTATTTTTTCCACAATCGTTAATTTTTTTAATTTTTTTAATGATTTTAATTTTTCCCTTATTTATTAATAATTTTGAAGGTTGGCAATATTGATAATAAGGACAATTAGCCTTATCCATAACACAATCTATTGAATGATACTCCATTATTGAACCAAGATAAATATCTTTGTTTTCCATAGAGATTATAATTTCAGGAGTTTCAAGCTTGCATAAAACCATTACTTCTTCATGAAAATCGTTTGGACAGTTCAATTCCCGATCTGTTACTTCAACAATTTCATAGACTGATTCTGGTGGTGAAAGATTTTCTTGACAAGTTGTATATAATTTACAGTTTTTAGGACATTTGGGATTAGGCCCTTGGAAAAAAAACTGAAATCCCTTAAATGCATAACTTTTTCCGATAAATGTCAAAATTTCTTTTGTATCGTTCATTGATAAGTAAATAAAGCCATAGGGATATTTATGTATTTCATGAATTTCATGAATTTTACTATCCTCTAATAAGAAGTTAAGTTATTTTCTATTATATAAAATATTTTTAGTAATGATTAACTCTTCTAGATTGAAATTATATTATGAATCCCATCATACCAAATCAACAACCAAATTTCAATTTCATTGAAATTATTCCAGATAATGTAGATGATTTTAAAGCAAAAAATTTAGAAGCACTTCCAATACTTAAAACGGGCACAACCACAGTTGCTTGCAAGATAAAGGATGGTGTAGTTATGGCCACTGATAACCGTGCTACAATGGGTATATTCGTTGCAAATAAAAATGCCAAAAAACTCCACAGGATCCAAGACTATCTTTATATGACAATTGCAGGTGGTGTAGCGGATGCGATCTATCTAATTGAATTATTAAAGGCTGAAACTGAGATATACAACCTTAAAAATGAAAAAAAGATAGGTATAGGACAATCAGCTAGACTTTTACAAAACATTCTCTATAATAAGAAGGGCTTTTTTCAAGTTGGACATTTACTTGGGGGCATAACTGAAGCAGAAGGTCCAAAAGTTTACAATTTGGGGGGTTACGGTTCTCTCATGGATAATGATTATACTTCACAAGGATCAGGTTCTGTTTTTGCTTTGGGAATTTTGGAAACTGAGTGGAAAGAAAACCTAACATTAGAAGAAGGAATGAATATATGCACTCGAGCCGTGAGATCAGCAATTATCCGTGATATGGCATCTGGGAACGGAATAGATTTAGTTGCAATTCAAAAAGGAAAAGAAGTTGTTGAAAAACGATATGAAATTTCTGATCAAGATTTGATTGAATTAAAATAAAAGAATGAATTTTTAAGATGACGATTAAAATTTTAATCGATCTGTCCCATAACGAGCAAATAAAATCATTTCCATAACATTTTTTTAATAATTCCGATTTTATTTTTTATTTTACAAGACCTACTGATGATCTCTCCGAATTTCAATTAAATCAATATAATCTTCTTATTTTAGGTAATCCAAAACCGCAAAAAAGCGAGGGATTACTCTTTAAAACCTCAGAAATAAAAAAAATCAAAGATTATGTTAAAAAAGGTGGAAATTTATTAATAACATCGAGAGCACGTGGAGATTATAATCTTGAAAATGATTCAGGTTCATTAGGCGTTTTTTATAAACTTACGGGAATTACAAATTACAGATATGCAACTCTTTTTCATATGACAGATAATCATTATTTCAAGATAAAGGTAAATCTGGTAATAAAAGAATTTCCAAAACATCCAATTTTTAAAAATTTTAACTCTAAAGATAAAATCATCTTTGGAAAATCGGCATATTTTACTTTATACCCGAAATCAAGCGTAAATGTCTTACTTAATTCTCCGAACAATACTGATGCTCATTATTATTTATTGGACGAAGAAAAAACAGTTAATAAAGCCCCCATTTTCGTCGTTAATGAATATTTTAAAGGAAAGGTAGCGATAATAGCATCCTCTGAATTTCTCAGTAAAAATAAATTAAATGGAATTGAAGTGGGTTCAAATAAAAAGTTTCCTTTTGGACTATTGAGTTGGCTTTTAGACGAAAATATTAGTTAACTTTCTAAAATTTTATTATTTATCAAAAAATTTTTTTTTAATCAGTCCTTATATATAAAAGACACGCTCAATCTTGGTGATTTTGATAATAAATGAAGAAAATGGAGAAAATGTCGATTTAATTGTCGGGTATGGAACATTCATCACAAATAAAATGTTTAAATTTACAAAGGATGTAAAAATCTGTTTCGTTCCAAGGTGCCGACGAATTTACATAACTTCAGAACATTTTCCATTTGCTTTGGAAGATCCTTCAAATGAGGGATTTTTTGCCCTACTTTTTAGGGTAAAACACAAAGAATTCAAACGCTTGGATTTTTATGAGGGTGTTGATGCAGGCTTGTTTTATAGAAAGAAGATCTCAATCCTGGTAAAAAAAGACTTGGAAAATTATGTTAAAGAACAAGCTTTCATATATCTCCCAACCGAACAATCTATTGCTGATCATAAATTAACATTAGATTGTGATAAAGAAGACGGATGGATAGAAAAAATTCGTGCAAATTCAGATGTTTGTGAGAAATTCCCAGAATTAGTGAAAAAAAATGGAAATAATATTCCAAATTTCAGTAATTATAATTAAGCTACTCCCAATTGAGATTGTAATTTCTGATGAATGTTTTGAATATCTCCATCAAGTAAATCGGCTTCCTCGTCTTTTAACATTGCCTCTTCATCTTGATATTCTTCTTCTAATTTCTTGAGCCATTCATAAATTTTTTCACATGAATCACCACATTCTTCATTTAATCTGGATAGTCGATTGTATGTGTCTTCAAGCTTCAATCTCGCGCTGGAAGCCTTGTATCTTAGCATACAAATATTAGAAATTTCCATTAAATTTCTAGTAATGGCCATTACGTCTAATGTTTTGTTTCTTTCTTCACTTTTTATCTGCCGCATTAAATTAATTTCAATAAATAGCAGTTCAATCATTTTGGCTAGCAATCCTGTTAGCTGTCCAGCATCATTGCACCACACACGTATTTCTAATGTTGAAGTAGCGCCATTGATATAAACCCTAGTAATAACTCGACCACCTGTGACCTTTGCTTCACTACTAAACCATGCTTCTGCAACAAAATTTTCACCTTTATCATTTTCATAAGAAGCGACATTTGTGACGTCAAATTGAGCAACCGCCCGATGGGCCGCACTGTAAGCTAAGGGAGAAGGTAAATCAGCAATTAAAAATGCCCGTGCATCACTGGGAAGCGATTGTATTGCTTTTTGACAATTTTCAATTGTGTCTAAGCTTTTGATGAGTAGGGGGCACTTGATCTGTATATCTTTAGGATTAATGTAAATTGTGTTGAATTTGCCTAGCGCATCTTTATAAATTACAGTACCTCCTATCGAACTGATTCCACATTCAGCAGGTTCTAGATAAAAATCTACACCATGGGTATTTCCCGGATCAATAACGGGAATTGTTAGAAGTTCACGACTTCTACGATATGAACTTGGAACATCCAAGATTATTTTGACATCATGAATAGCCATATTGGATTTATTACGGACTACAACTTTGAAATGAAGTTGCCCTCCGACGAAATCATATTGTCTTACAACTTCAACTTTTCCCTTTGGAACAGGAACTGCATCAGCACTCTTAGTTGCTTGTGAAGAATGTGATTCAAAACTTGTGACCGGTTGTTTACCATCAGCAACAAATTGATGTTTAGTCATATCAATATAACCATTAACCGACCCTCTGGATATTAGAGTTGCTAAACCTTCCTCCACTCTTTGTTCCGTAATTGCTAATTTTTTAGCAAGGTCTTTAATTGATATGGTTCTGTATGCTCTAGCTATTGCTTTAATTTTCTCACTAAGTTTTTCTTCAGTAATAAATTCGTGATTTTGAGTGAAAATTCCACGAATGAGACCTTTTTGGATTAATTGGAAGAGGGCTCTTCGAGCAAGTTCAGGAGCAATTTTTAAATTATTTGCTAGTGATGTGAGCATAAACACTCCTTTTTGAATGCAAAAATTCTCAATATCATTATCTAATTCTTCTTCTGAAATCGTTATTTTTCCTGAATCAGCAAAATAGGCTTTTAATAGTTTATTCTTCATCAATGCCATGATATAGTTCTTTACGTTTCCCTCTGCAATATCGTATTTCTTTGCTAGGTCTGCATGATTAACTTTTCCTTGATTTTGAATTTCTTGTAGTATTAGTTTTGTAAGCCCGGCTTCTAAGAAATAACGATTCTTCTGATTAGTGAATGCCCCTCTAAACTTATTTTTCCTTATTAACTCTATCATAATTCTAGTTGTAGTGCTTGGGGAGGTTTTCAATTCAGTTTTTATCGCATCTAAATCTAAGTAACCTTGTGAATGTAAATCAGCAACAAGTTGGGCTTCAATAGGAGGAGTTAAATGAACAAACATTTTATTTTTTGTATCTAAAAATCCTTCTATAGTTTTTGATAATAGCATCTCGTTTATAATTAACTCAATATCAGTTCCTGTTAATCCAAATTTCTGCTGTAGTTGATAATAAGATGATTCGATATTTTCTTGAAGTTCTTTGCTAAAACAATCAATACAAAATACCTTTCCCCTATTTCGTTTTAGTCTCTCATTACATTTTTCAGCATGGCGCGATAAACCATATTTTTCAGCTTCCCTTAAAACTTGCTTTTCTGAAGTGTTAATGATAATCGGGGAATTTGTCCGAGAATTCCAAGAACATTTTGTACATTGTAAATATTTTTGGCCATTCGGTAGTTCTGTAATTTCCAAAAATGATCCACAACTGGGGCAACGGCTTAATTCAACTATCTGACAACGATTTCTACGAATTTCAGCTTGAATGCGATTTAAATGATTTTTCGAATGTTTTTTACAAAAATATACGTCAGTAGACCCAGTATGTTTAAAGCAAAATTCCTCATTACAAATGGGGCATTTGTATTCTATATCCTTTGACCCACAATATTTACAAGTTACGATCGTTTTTCCCTCCAACTCGAAGTTTTTAGTGGATTTTTTTCCACCTCGAAGTCCCTTTCTTTCTTCCTCACTAATGAAAATATGTAATATAATCTTTTAATTTTGTGTAGGCCAATTTTTTTTGTTGAAGTTTTTTCTAAACATCCTATTCAAATATTTTTTCATCTGCGGCTTCAGCTTCAGAAGCATCATTTTCAATATCCCGATATGTAGAATCTTCCGCTTTTTTCTTCTCAAATTGCTTGAAATATTCGTGTTGAATGATTAAATTCATTATTTCGGATGTTCCCGTCCAAATCGATGCAAGCCTAACATCTCGAAGCATTTTTTCAATAGGATAGACATTACAATAACCAATTCCACCCATAACCTGCATACAATTATCAATCGCCTTATAGGCATTCTCTGTTGAAACACGTTTCGCTTCACTTACCAATCTCCTACATAAAGAGGGATTATCTTGATGTTTATCCAATGCATTTGCTGCGATATAGAGAATCCCCCTTGCTGAATCATTTAAACATAACGAATCGGCGATTTTGAATGAAACTGCTTGGAATTTTCTAATGGGTTGGTTAAATGCTTTTCTTTGAGTTGCATATTTTGAAGCGACAGATAGTGAACCATTAACCATTCCAATCACTCCTGCAGCACTTGTCATTCTTTCGGGGTACATCATTTGATTGAAAATTCGCCCTCCTTCTCCCTCACCTAAAATGATATTTTCAGAAGGAACTTGAACATCCTTAAAATAAAGACGCCCCGCTCCACCTCCTCTAGTACCCATCAAACCGTAAATATATTTTTCTTCAACACCCATATCTTTTTCAACTACAAATAAAGATATTGATTTAAAACTGGGTGCATTTTTATCGGTTTTTGCGTATACTAAAAAGACATCTGCTCCTTCAGCCCCAACAACAAATCTTTTTTCCCCATTCAAAATGTAATGGTCACCTTCTTTTACTGCAGTGGTTGTCGCCCCATAGAAATCAGATCCACCGCGAGGTTCTGTTAAAGCTTCAGCACAAAACTTTTCACCTGAAATAATTGGTCTCAAATATTGTTCTTTTTGAATATCGGTTCCAAAGTGGTTTAAGGCTTCACCACAAATGCTTGGTAAGGAATATAGGCAGGTCAAAGCCATTGATAATACACCAATTTCTTCCAACACGGCCATCTCGGTTACCCAGGATTGTTCTTGACCACCAAATTTTTTATCAAAACGCAAGCCTAACAAATGAGCATCTGCGAGATCTTTTACAAATTTGGTGGGATATTGGATTTTATCCGCATCCATATCGATTAATAACTGTCGTGGAACTTCTGAAGCGAATTTGCGCGCTCTCTGCTTTAAAACTTTTGCTTCATCAGATAATAGAAAATCGTACATAAAAATACTTAATTAAAATATCAATATATTTTTAATCTCACCCATCCAACATTGAAAATGAAAAAT
>JAUWOE010000307.1 GCA_030612265.1 Promethearchaeum sp. | reverse complement strand
CTCCAGTAGCTAAGATCGTTGCTTTTGCTTGAATTGTATATATTTCTTGATTTTTATTGTTTAAAACATAAGATCCGACACATTTACCCTTTTTTTCAATGAGATTTATTGCAACTTGATCTGTTCGAAAATCTATGTTTGGTAGTGAACGCGCTTTTTTAATTAACACTTCTAATATTGAGCTTCCAGTGAGATCGCCCGTATGTAGAACTCGACGGGTATGATGCCCGCCTTCTTGACCTAAATCGAATTCTCCATTGCTCTTTTTATCGAAATTTACTCCCCAATTTATTAATTCTTGTAAACGCTCTGTTCCATGGTTTACAACAAATTTAACTACATCTTCTTTACAGAGACCGTCTCCAGCAATTAATGTATCTTGAATATGACCTTTATAATCTTTGCTCCAAGGGCCGGATGATGCAATTCCGCCTGCAGCATAAAACGTATTACTGTCTTCATAGCCTTTTTTTAATAGAAGGAGCACTTTTCCGTAATTTTGTAATACGATTGCAGTTGACAGACCAGAAATTCCCGCGCCGATTATAAGAAAATCGATTTTTTCAATCATTATATAATATTATTCTGGAAAAGAATAACTATTAATTTTTATTTAATGTAGGAAAAAAAAGAATTATGGAAGAATACAACAATTGGATTATTACAGAAGAAAGTGGGATTTTTTGGGCAAAATTAAACCGTGCGGATAAAATGAATGCTTTTAATCAGGAAGTAGCTGAAGAATTGAATAAAATTACAATGTATGTTAAAAATAACGCTTCAATTAAAGTTTTTGTTATAGGAACTGCATCAAATGATTATTTCAGCGCGGGTGCCGATGTAGATTGGTTCATAAAAATTAATGGACCTGAAGCTGTAGATGTTTCCTACCAAATTCACCAAGTTTTTGGAAATTTAGAGAGATTATCCATTCCAGTTATTGCAGCTGTTAAAGGATTGTGCCTTACTGCAGGATTAGAACTAAGTATGTGTTGCGATATGATATACGCTGCAGATAATGCTAAATTTGGTCAAATAGAATGTAGATTCGGGATAACTCCTGGTGGTGGCGGCACACAACGGCTCACTCGTTTAGTTGGGCCAATAAAAGCAAAAGAACTAATATATTTAGGAAGAATCATTGGCGCGCAAGAAGCAGATAAAATCGGTTTGGTGAATGCAGTGTTTGAATTAGAAGGTTTTGATAACAAAATTGACAAGATTTGTAGAAAAATTATACTAAATTCTTCAGAAGCTATTCGGGAATGCAAATTTTTGATACAACAAGCAACATATATCAATGAAACAGGTTTCCAAAGGGAAGAGATTGTATTTGGAAAGCGTTTTGCTTCAGGTGAACCAAACGAAAGGCTATCATTTATGAAAGCTCAACAAAAAAGGATGAAAAGAAAAGAAGAACGCTTGAAGAAGAAAAAACAAGAATAATAAACATGATTAATTCATCCATCCGTTAAGCGGAGTCTTTTTTCATCTTAGTTTTTCCTTTTAAGTTGGGGTGGTAAATCTGAAAACGTAATTATTGATAATTTTGACTTGGAAACTCTAAAAATGATGCTGAAAAATTCAGAAAGTCACGAACTTCATGATGAAATAATTGCTATGACATGTAAAAAATACGATACAGACATCATTTATGCTACAGACAAAAAATTCGAAGAAATTTTTCATTTAACACTTAGATCTTGGAAATAGATCATCCTAACTTGTTATTTTCCTAAAAATAAAAAATAAAATTTCACACTTCAATTATTTCTTTTCATAAAATTATTTGATTTTATAGGGAGAATATTTTTAAAATTTTCAGATTTAGTAAGGATAAATTAAATAGAGCAAAAGCAGAGAAGAAAAATTTTGGATATATCAAAAAAGAAGTATTCCAGTTTATGGCCTTTATGGGTAGCAGTTTTTTCGGATATTTTAGGATTTACAATTCTTATACCTCTGTTTCCCCTATTAATTACACTTTTCAGAGTAACTCCTTTAGAAGTTGCTTATGCAATGTCATTAAATGCAGCTTTTGGATTCATTTTCGGACCGATTCTTTCACATCTAAGTGATAAATATGGAAGAAAACCCTTATTGTTGATTTCACAAATTGGAACTCTGATTGGTTTTGTTATTTTAGCAATGTCCACAAATATCTATTGGGTTTATGCCTCTAGAATCGTGGATGGTATGTTTGGTGGAAATTATCCAATTGCTAAAGCAATCATTGGAGATGTCGTAGAACCGAAAGATCGATCAAAAGAAATGACAAACATAGGAACTGCCCATAATTTAGCGAATTTAGTTGGTCCTGCAATAGGTGGATTGCTTGCGGAATCTACTGGTCTTGTGGGTCCAGGGTTAGTTGCTGCATTTTTGTCATTAATAACCATTTTCATGACAATTTTTTATATTAAAGAAACTGCACCTGCTAAAACTGGGAAAATTATTAGTGTTAAAGTCAATTTGGAGGAAAAAAATTCTAATAATAGTAAAAACGGTCATTCTCTTATAAAAAATTATTATTTCCTGATTGTTCTAATGATATACACTTTTCACACTTTAGCTTTTATGACAAATAATTCCGGTTTTGCTATGTTCATGAGTATAAAGTTAAGATACAATTTGACAACAATTGGTCTTATATTCACCATTTCGGGTGCATTCCAACTTTTCATTCGCTTTGTTATTTTTTATCCACTTCTGAAGAAAATTGGAGAGGATAAATTACTCAAATTAGGATTAGCAATTTTCATTGGTGCATTTTTCTTGATCGGGTTTGTTACTGAAGGTTATCAGCTTATTATAGGGTTATTATTCCTATCTTTTGCAGCTTCTTCAGTAAGAGGTATTCTCAGTTCCTATTTAAGTAGAACTGTTCATCCAAAACAACAAGGTTTAGCAATGGGGATAGGGTCTTCAATGGATTCTGCCGCTCAAATAATTGGTCCACTTTTAAGTGGTTTTATCTTAATTTCGATTAATTTAAATTACTATGGGTTTATTTCGGGAATACTTTCGATTATTTCATTTCTCTTAGTATTCATTAAAATTAAATTTGCTTTTGAAAAATCAAATGAAATTCCAAAACTTCCAGAGAAATGGGAAGTGGAATAATTTTAATATAAATAACTACAAAAGAATGAATAAGTCATCATGTAAAGGAATCTTCCATTTATCAAACAATTTTTGAATTATCGGATTATCTAAAGGTAATATTTGTTCTATTAGTTGTCTTTCCCGATATCCAATTTCACTAATTAAAAATATTTTTTCATTTTCAGTTAAGGGAGTTTTATTTTCAATAAGCTGTTGGATAAATTTTGAGATTAAATCTGGTCTAGATATGATTCCCTCTATTAAATCTAAATAAAGCCTGGGAATTTCTACATGGATTATTCTCATTTTTCAACAATTTATTTAATGCTATGATGAATAAATTTTTTCTGGTGTTATTTTGGCAATGAATATTTTTATATAGATCTTTGATTTCTTTGTCAATAGGATTTTTAAAATAATAACAAGGCAGTCAAGAACCCCTTCAATTCTAATGCGAACACTAAAAATTGAACTATCTGCATTCGAAATCTATTTGATTC
>JAUWOE010000012.1 GCA_030612265.1 Promethearchaeum sp. | reverse complement strand
CCCTAATATAATTATTATAGGGTGAAACCATTCAAAATTTAGAACTGCAATCTTAATTCCAATTAAAACTGTTCCAACAAATAAGCTGTAAAAAATAAAAGAAATCGCCCATCGTATTTCTCCGTGATTTGCATAAATTTCAAATTTACCTGATTCTTGTTCTGGAACTCGTAAAACTCTGAAATATATCCAAATAATTAAGAGTAGGGTTGTAATATATCCCCAAACAACATCAGTTGGATAATTTTCTCCTGTAATTACTCTTGTTATACTCATTATAATTCCCCAAGATGAGAAGATAATAAAATTTATAACAATCTTCCATTTATTCGATGATGTAAGTGAGATAAACGCGAGAGTAATCATTAGAGCGGCCAAAGTCGCATTTCCCGATGTGAAGCAACCTTTTAAAATTGCATCTGGGATAGAATATTTCCCGAATTTTAACATTGAGGTATATAGATAGCTGCTTCTAAAGACATCTTCAGGTTTAACTCGAGCAAAAAAAGTAGCAATTACCCGATTGAAAACAAAACACACAACAGAACTAACTAAAATAAAACCCGATCTTATACGGGTTAAAATGAATTTTTCTTCATTACGGGGCATAGTGCTTATTAAATAAACAATTAAAGCAAAAAAAAAGAGAAGATATGAAAGATCTTGTCCTCCAAAGCCATCTCCATTAAAATTAAAATAAGATTCATTCATAAAATTTGCAAAATTAGGATCAACAAAATGGGTGGTTGCATTTCGTACAAATTCTAAATCTCTATTCCAGAAATAGCTTGTGCAAAATAGACCTATTACTATTAAAGCGATGGTTGAAAATTGCGAGAAATTTCTACCATAAGTAGAAGTAGAATAGTTAGGTCTAAGTTTTTTTTCGAACATGTTTTTATTGCAATGATAGATAGATAAAATCAATTAAAAGACTTTTGTGTTAAGTTAATGTAAAAATAGAATAAAAAAAATTTTCCGTGTTTTTGGGGGGGAAAATTGATATTTAAATTGCGATTTTTAAATTGGACGCGAATTTGCTTGGAAAATTGGATAAATAAAACTGCTGAAGATCTGAGCATATCCTTCTTGAATGGAAACTATAGCAATTAGATCCTCTTCCTTTTTCGCTCGTGGACAGAGTACAATTTCTTCTCCATCTCGCGACACTGCGTAGAAATCATTGGCGTTCTTCAAATTCCTAAACTGAATGTTACCTAATACTTTCATTTTTTGGATGATCGGGCCAAAGGTAGCCAAATCCCACGTGGTGGTATAAAGGAACCTCACCGATTTTTTAAGGTATGCCACTTCCGACAAGGCTTCTAAGATTTTCGGTTCTACAGTTGGTGTTATTATTGTTATAGTCGATTTAACCCTCCTCATGGCATCTATTATGGATTCTAAAAGCGCTTTTGTTCCAACTACATGCCAAGTTCCCATTTCACCTAGATGTTGAATGTTTGTTGCGCTTTGATTGATTTCACTAAGTTTGTTTTCATTTTCCTCAGCGATATCAATACCTTCGTCAATTACGTTCATGAAAGTTAATGTAAAATCTGCTATCGCATCTTTTGTATTTTGAATATTGTCTGTTGTAGTTTTCACTAATTCTTGTTGGAGGTTATTAGAAATTTCTTGGTATTGAATTTTATGCTCTTCTAACATAACGTGAAGATTTTGTTCAAGTTTAGTAGAATCTTCAGCGAATAATTTCATTTGCTCATCCAAATCATGGTGTTGCTTCTCATCAAGTTTTTCAACTATTTCTTTAAATCTTTCAATATGACCATTAACTTGATTTTGTTGAGTTTCATTGATCGTAGCTACTTCATTTTTAAAAAGTTCGATTTGTGGGTTAATTTTACCAGTAATTTTTGTTTTACATTCGCGGAAATCTTCATCTACTCTGCGAATGAGGTCGTCAATGGTTGCTCTGTAATCTGTTTTAACATCTTTCACTTCCTTTTCAAAATCATATGAGTGGGAATCGTTTTTATCAGTATTTTCCTTCAAATGTCCTGTTATATCTCGAATCTGATTATTTGTTTCGACAGAAATGTCGGTTTTCGCCCTTTCTTGATCCCTATCCATGTTTTCATACCATTCATTTACCTTTTCCTGAACACTAGCATTAGAATCGTCATTATATTTTAGACCGGTTTGTCTATGCTTGTTAAAATTCAGATCGTAATCATCGCGGTGAGTATGCATGCTGTTCTCTAAGGAATCTTTCAATTTAATTGTAGTTTTTTGGCAATGTTCGACATTATGTTTCAAAGTCTTATCAATTGCTGAAGATAATTCTCCTGCAAGACCTTCAAATTCTGCATCTAACGTGTCTTTTTGCTTGTTATCCAAGGATTCGGTATTAGTGCTAAATCCATCTTTTTCTACAGAAGTTATCTCATTGATTTGCGTCGTTAATGTACTTGTTGTGTCACCAGTTACTTTAATATAATTGGCTGTGCTATCTTCGAAATCACTTCTCATATGACTAGAAATATCGGCGATTCGCTCTTTGACTTCTTCGTACCTTTCTTTATATAATTTATGCTTTCCTAAGAAAAGTGCTTTCCACGCGCTGCCTCTTTTCGCTAGATGTTCAGTTAATTCGCCAAAACTTGCACTAATTTCTTGAAGATTTTCTATTAAAACCACAGTATTGCTTTTAAATGATAATACCTGGCCCGCTAAATCACTGTGTTGAGTGTTTATTGATTCATTCAAATTATCTCTTAGCACATTATTTGAATTTTCAAAATGATCAATATGTTCAGCAAGCATTCCAGAAATTTGAGTTTTTAAATCATCAATAATCTTTTTGAACCGTAGGATATATTTTTCAAGAAGTTCCTCCAACTGGGGTTTTAAATTATCGGCATGTTCTTTATGATGTTCAACATGTTCATCCAAATCTTGTTTACATTCAATTTCCAATTTATGAACACGATCTTTGTAATCGATTAGAAGATCATCAACTATTTGGTTTAGAGTGGTTTTTTGATTTTGAACACCATCATCAAATTTTGTTTTAAAGCCTTCTGAATTATTTTTTAATTTTGTATTTAGTCCGTCTAACACAACATGGAGATTATCTTCAAGTTTTTTCGTTTGGCTTATATGATTATCAGAAAATAGTGCCAGTGCATTATTTAGTTCTAAGTTATCAGTTGAGAATTTTGAAGTATTATTATCTAGGAAAATAACCGCTTCATCATGCTTCAGATTTATTTGATTCTTGAAATTCTGGTTTTCGTCATCTAAGTGTTCATGTAATTCACTTTCTAAGGATTTTAAGCTATTTTCAAGTCTGTCACGAGATCCTTCCGTAGTACTTTTGACATTTTCCGTAAATTCGGTTCTAGTCTCAATAAATCTATCGCGAGATTCAAAAGTTGCTCTTTGGATTTCATCTTCTAAGGGTTTACAGGTGTCATCAAATCTTTTTTGTACTTCTTCGATTTTGGATTTCTTATCTACATCATGCTGATCGCTTTTTTTAAATATTTCTTCGACAGCAGTCTTTATTGATGTATCAATTGTTTCTAAAGATAAATTTTGGATTGAATCTAAATTTGAAAATCGTACTGATTGATCAGAAAGTACCGAATCTTTTATATGAGATATCTCCTCCCTAAATTTAGCCGATTCACTTACAAATAACTCGAAAAATGGTTCTAACGGAATATAACGATCGATTATTCCCTCGATTTTCTTAATGAAGTTTATTTCACATAATTTTTCAGTGATTAGTTTAATTTCTTGAAGATCTTCTTTCTCTAAGATGCCCGCTACCTCTGATACAGTTATTTGTGGTTGACTTAGGAAAACGAGATAAACTTCAAACTCAAAATCGCTGAGGCCATATTGTTTGTATATTTCTTTAGTCTGTTCTTTTAAAGACATTTTAAACTCAACTTTTTTTTTATTTTAGTATAAATATAATTTTATGAGACTTACTTTTATAATTTTTCTTATGTTAAATTAATCCTTTCTTTAATCTTAGCTTTTCTTAAGAAAACATCTAAAATCTTAAACATATTCGATATTAAAATAATTTCATAAATAAGATCAGTAAGTTTCCAAAATTTAAACAATTATAAAACATATATTTAGTTGTATTAAATAAATAAAATCAGTAAGTTTGGGTGTTCTCGATGGTTGTAAAAAAAATTGAAACAAAAATTAGAAGTCCAATTATTACAGTTTTGGGTCATATAGATCACGGAAAGACGACTCTCCTGGATTATATTCGAGGAACCATTGTCCAACAAAGAGAAGCAGCAGGAATCACCCAACATATAGGCGCAAGTTTTTTCCCGATGAATAGAATTTTGGATTTTTGTAAAGCGCCCGATTCTTTACGAAAAAAAATAACCATTCCGGGACTTTTAGTAATTGATACTCCAGGGCATACAGCGTTTATGAATCTAAGAAAAAGGGGAGGAGCTGTTGCAGACTTTGCAATTCTCGTAATTGAGATGCCGACGGGTCCCATGCAGACTACGTGGGAAGCGGTAAGAATCTTAAGAGACAAGAAAGTCCCATTTATCATTGCAGCAAATAAAATCGATAGAATTGATGGTTGGAAATCCATAAAAGATGCAGATTTCATGGAAACCTATAATAAACAAAATAAATTCACAAAGCAATTACTTGATAAATACCTATACGAGACAATAGGATTATTTTATGAAGAAGGATTCCCTGGAATTGAACGTTATGATAGAATTCAAGATTTTACAAAGAATTTGGCTATTATTCCAACATCAGCAAAAACAGGTGAAGGAATCCCTACTTTACTAATCGTGTTACTAGGAATAGTGCAACAATATCTCCAAAAAAAGATAAAATATACTGATGGACCCGCTCAAGGTGTAGTTTTAGAAGTTAAAAAAGAAACGGTTTATGGAATGACATTAGATTGTATCATTTTCGATGGTCATTTGGAAAAGGGTCAACAAATCGTTGTTGGAGGCACTCACGGTCCAATCGTCACTCATATACGCGCCCTATTAACACTAAAAGACCTTGATGAAATTAGGGACCCATCAAAAAAATTTACAAGTAATGAAATAATATATGCCGCAGCAGGAGTAAAAATCTTAGCACCCGATATAGACGATGTAGTAGCAGGAGCACCTTTACGAGCTGTTGGTTCAGAGGATAACCTTGATGACATCGTAAATATGATTAAAGAAGAATTAGAAACGATAAATATCTCAACAGATGATGAAGGAATTATTCTTAAAGCTGATACACTAGGATCCTTAGAAGCAGCAGCCCATCTCTTTAAACAAGAAGGATTTTCAATAAGAAAGGCAGAGGTTGGCCCAATAACAAAAAAAGATGTTGCTGATGCTGTCGCAGCTCGAAAAGTTGATGAATATTCTGGTCAAATCTGTGCTTTTAATGTAAAAATCCTACCAGATGCAGAAAATGAAGCATTAGATCAATCAATTAGAGTGTTTCAATCTCCGGTAGTATACAGAATTGTGGAAGATTATAAAGATTATATAACAACAAGGAAAAATGATGAAATTGCCAATGTGATGAATGAATTAATATTGCCCGGGAAAATTTCAATTCTTCCGCAATACATCTTTCGTCGCTCAGATCCATTAGTAGTCGGGGTTTCAGTTGAAGGAGGAACGATAATTCCAAAAATGAAACTGGTTAACCAAGACGGGAAAACGGTAGGGACTTTACATTCAATTAAAAAAGATAATAAAAATGTTGTACAAGCAATAAATGGAGAGGAAGTAGCGATTTCCATAACTGGAGCTGTACTTGGTCGAAATGTCCACGAAACGGATAAATTATATCTCAAGGCACCCGAAAGCCACATTCGACAACTCAGAACAAGATTTAGAGATGAACTTTCACCAGATACATTGAAAGTATTAATAGAATATGTTAAAATTATGAGAAAACTCGACAATCCTTATTGGGCAGCATGATTACTATGTATAAAATTAAAGATAAAATTATGTTCCTTCTACTTATTAATATTCTTATTTTTAGCCCGGTTTTCACTGGAACAAACGCATACATATCAAGTGAGCTAAATATTGAGGAATATCAATGGGTAGTAAAACCTGATTCTTCATTAGAATTCGAAGTTTCCATTAATTCGAATTCATCTATTAATACAACTGTTGATGGAATTATTCAAGAATATAATTTACTCAATTTAACTAAAAATATAAAAGGAAATAAAGCTTTTGAAATAAAAACATCAAATATTACATATAAATATAATTTAACGGAGATTGCTCAGGATATTATAAATTTTACTGGTCCAATAATGGTAGAAAGGCTCAATATTAGTATTTGGGAACCAATTCAAAGGTACACACTCCCCTTTTTTATTCCAATTGAACACTGGGATGAATTAGATGTAAAATTTAACGAATTATTACTTAACGCAACATGGATTGACTATGAGTATTTCATACTTCTTGATGAACATAAATATTCAATGACTTGGTATGATAATGATACTGGGTTTGTAAATGACTATTGGTTTCAATGGAGAGGTTATAATGGA
Organism: Promethearchaeum sp.; assembly: GCA_030612265.1. GTDB lineage: Archaea > Asgardarchaeota > Lokiarchaeia > Sigyniarchaeales > Promethearchaeaceae > Promethearchaeum. The sequence goes on along the minus strand of JAUWOE010000012.1, from coordinate 26,855 downwards.
GTATTAAGTGGTTTTGGAATATCTGTTTCAAATGAATCGGATATTATTTCAGAAATTGATTCTGTATCAATCGAGATTTCCGCACAATACATTCCAGAAACCGAGCTTGCTGGAAATCCATCATCACTAATCATATCAGTGATTATTCTTATAATTTTTCTCTCTGTAGGCACATTTATTTTATATTACATTGGTGATCGGCGCGGTACTCTATATAAAAAAAAAGAAAAACAGCAATAGAAATGAAAACAGTGCTGAAAATTAGTAAAATTAGTAAAATTTTTTTTTAAAGAATCATTTTAAAATTTACTCGATTCCATAATTCTTGAAAAAGAGACGTATTTTATAATACGTGGAAAATGGCCCGGGTACATTAAAATATTATTTAAATGGCCTGACCAAGGTGAGTGATATAATATGAGTGAAGAATTAACACATAAAATTAATATTTCTGCTGGAAAAGACGCTCCAGAAGAATTTCGCGGTCAAACAAAGGTTATACAATTAGACCCGACTAAATTTCCGCTTGTTGGTAAAATAATCGGCGAAACATTTAACGGTGGTATCATTGGTTTACCTGGTTATGAACTGAAGATTACTGGCGGTTCAGACAGGGGAGGAATACCAATGAGAATGGATGTTCATGGTCCTGTAAAGAAAAGAATATTACTTTCAAAAGGTCCATGTTATAAACCAAAACGATTAGGCAGAAAAGGAATTAAGAAACGTAAAATCGTTCTAGGAAATGAAGTTACGGACGGAATCTCCCAATTAAACTGTGTAGTGACAAAATTCGGAAAAGAAAAATTATTCACTGCAGCTAAGGAGAATTAAAACATTTTATAGAAAAAAACTAGGTGGATTAAAATGGTAAAAATATTAAAATGTTCATATTGTGGGAAAGATGTAAGCCCTGGAACGGGAATGACCTTTGTGAAAGCTAACGGTGAGATTTTTCATTTCTGTACTAAAAAATGCAGAAAGTTGAAATTAAAATTCAAAAAACCTGCCCGAAAAGTGCGTTGGACGCAGTATTATGGGCAAAAATAAAAAATCGATAAATATCTAATACATATATTATCTTTAGAACAATTTTTTTTTTCGATTCTATTTATTTCTTATTTATTTTTCTTCTTCTTTATAAAATGAGAAAATTAAAAGCATAATTGCCAATAAAATTGAATATTTACACATAATGCTAGAAATTGCTGTGAAATTGTGGATCCACTATGAGTGTGATTGCCATCGGTAATAGAAAGGATATATAGCCGATTAACACCAATAATCTTTTTAAATTGTGTTTTAAAACTCCTTTGAAAATAATTTGATAAAATATACCAAGCAGTGCGAAGAGAATAACAAGGTAATAATATACACCATATAAAATGGGATATCCAATTTGATATACAGCATAAATCGGGTTGTAATCTTGCAGAATAATTGTAGCATCTATAAATAAGTAATAGAAAGAAAGAATTACTAAGCTGGTTAAGTAGAGAATATGTAGAGGCAAATTTGAGAAAAATTAGAGAAAAAAAAGGAATTACTTCTCTTCCTTTTCTGGATTGATTTTTACCATTATAAATATCATCAACCACATTATGTATAGAAAAATTACTCCCCAAACCCAACTACCTTCACTCAAAACTAAATTCGTGAACCAATCAACCGTAATTAATCCAGCTAAAGCCGTAACTCCCATCATTACAATTTTACCAATAAACATTGCAAAAATCGTCTTTTTTGCGGGATATTTTATAAAACCTAAAGGAACTAAAAGTAATGAATCAGGTAAAGGTGTGACAGCAAATAAAGTAATAACCCACGGTATCACTTTTGGTTTTTTCAAAATGAGTTTTGCCCATCGATTTTGAAGTTCTGGGTCATCTCGTTCAAGAACCTTTTCACTTCCCAGTCCAATAACATAATCGAGCATATCTCCAATGGTATTAGAAATTGCTGCAGCCAGTACTATAATTAAAATATACAACCATGCGTTCTGAATTCCATCTTGAAACCATGTCATAGAGAATGTAAAAACAGGAATCATATATGGAATTGGAACAGGAATAAGAGCTCCCAAAAAACAAGCCAGCATTGTGAGGCTTATTGCAGCCCATATTGAAAATTCATCAGCGGTAAACAAATCTTCTATTAAATCTCCACCAGCTTTAGGATTTTGCCACGCAAGAATTGCAACAATAGTAATTAAAATAAAAAATATAAAGAGAAAAATATTTGCTCCGCTTATTTTCCATTTTTTATCAGATTCACTCATAACTATATTTTGATCTTTCTATCTTTAATATTTTGAATATAAATTATTTGATAATCGAATAAAAAATAATTTGAAAATTTAAAAGAAAAAAGAATTGATTGATTATTTCTATTTACCTGCGAATCTTCTTAGCTTCTCGTTCGCTTTCTCTGAGAATAACTATATCATCCTTGCGAATAGGACCTTTTAAATTACGAGTAATAATGCGTTGTTTATCCTTCCCATCGAGAATTCTTACTTTACATTGCATTATCTCTCCAGTTAACCCTGTACGGCCAATTATCTGAACAACTTGGGCATAGCATTGAAACCTATCATCATCATAGCGTTTAGCTCTTTCCTTCTTAGCCAAATTTCATTCCCCCAAATTACTTACTTACGCAAGTTCGATGTTTGCTTTATTATTTCTTTAAAATCCGCTTCTAGGGATTTATCAAATTCAAGAATTGTTAATGCAGAACAAGGAGTATGAATATCAGCGGATTTGCCCAATTCTGCCTTAGTATTAACAAAAATATAAGGGATTTTCTTTTCTTGAGCAATCGGAGGTAAGTGCATTACAATTTCAGCAGGGCTGATATCGCTGGCGATAACTACAAGTTTTGCTTTACCACGTTCAATAGATTTTGTACTTTCATTCATTCCTTTTTTAATTCGGCCCTTCTTCTTAACGGTATTCTTCACAAAATCCAGTACTTTGTTTTTTAAAGCATCTGGAACTTCAATATCAATATAGGACATTTTTTTTTAACCTCATCATCGGTTTTGCATGATTCATTCCAAAAATTGATATTTTTGTATTAAATCCGGCAATAACCTCGTCATTGGTCTTAAAACCAATAAATGAATAAAAGTTACATAATAATAAAATTTTTCGATAAGATGGAAATAATCGAAGGAAACCATTCTTGTAAAAAATAGGAAAATTTTTTTTAAATGCTGAATTGATTTTTTTGGAGCTGAAAAAAAAATTGATTATTCCTGTTAGGTGTTTCTCTTGTGGCAAACTCATTGCTGATAAATACGAACGTTATATGGAGTTAATGGAAGAAAATCATCCCATTGAGGAGATTTGGCAAGAGTTAGGAATAACTCGATTTTGTTGCAAGCGGATGTTCACTTCGCATGTAGAAATCGTTGATGACCTTTTAAAATTCAACAGACTTCAATGAAACGGCATTAACAATCCAATTTTCCTTCAATAGTACTTAGAAAGCCTTGATAGAATGCCTCAACTTGCGAAAGAGTCAAAATCATGAAAATAAGGTTGATCAATAATTAAATCCTTAAAAACGACACCAACTCCCCTTCTTTATCCTACTCGGATGAACTTTTTGAATATGAACTGGTTGGGAGCTATTTTTCAGCATGAAGTCCACTCCTCCTTTTATCATTTAACATAGATATTAGATTTTTTTGCTGGTTTGGGGAAAATTTTTTATATTCTTAGTATATCACGTCTTTTTGCTAGTTTTATTTAATATCGAACTCAAAAAAAGGAATAATTTGAATGGATAATTTAATTCCAATATTCCATGTCTTCTGTAATTTCTCTGATTTCTCGTTTATAGGGTTTAGAATATGCTCTGCTTTTTGATCTATTTTCGTAAAAATCATTATGTTTTATTTTTTAGATTTTAAGATATTAGATAATTCCCTAATGTTAAAACTCATAAAAAATATAACCCAAGAATTATAATAAAAAAAATTGCAAAAAAATTAAAATGTGAAAGTAATTTCATCGTCTTCTGAAGGTTTACCCTTTTTCTTTTTCTTATTCATGTCTTGAGGAACATAACTTGCAAAAGCTTGACCTTTTTCAACCGAAAGAGTATCCTCAACTTTATCAGAATATTCAACCCGTTTCTTTGATAAACCAAAAATCCATGAATGGAGAATAAATATTATTATTTGGCTTATTAAGGTAATAAAATGAATTTCCATAATTGTATCATCAGCACCAGAAATCGCCATCAATATGTTTCCGACTACTAATTGAGATACAAGCACGGAAAGAAACAAAAGAAATCCAGTACATATCGTCACAATATTATGCTTCCTAAATTGAATACAACCAACAAAGTATAACAAAACTCCAAGGAACATAATAATTCCCCCAATATTATAAAGAGGTTCGAAAACTGCTCCGATAAGCCATGCAATCATTACCATCATTATTCCTATAAACAAAATACCGCTCCCAATTTTTAAAAACAGTTTTCCTTTTACAAATACGAATCCTGAACCTAGAACAATAATAATGCCAAAATAATACAAAATTGTCGAAGCGACTCCTAATCCATTCGCATTCCCTCCAACTAAAGAAATAGCACCAAGATAACCATCCCACGAAGCACTTGAACTAGATACCTTCGCCATTGCTATAATTAAAAATATTCCTCCAATAGTTGTGAATAATGCCCCGATTAAAGCACCAATTTTTACCATATAATCAACTCATTTTTTTAATATCTTATATTAAATTCTAACAATTTAACATTTTTTAACTTAATTTATTATTAGTTAGATAATTCATCGTTAAGTATTTTACTTTCTATATTTGCTAATTAAAAAAAACTCATCATAATTCATTTCTTGGCATTTTCAAAAATTTTTTATCTTTTGTTGCATTTGAAAATATATCTATAAACTCTTATTAAAAAAGCCGTGTATGTTAGTCGTAGACTTCCGGGTTGTGGTGTAAATTCTGAATGATATTACGCAAATTCCCGGCGACCGTCGTTCAAACCGGCGCACGGCTATGAATTTTATGTTTCTTTGGTTTTTTTTTTTATGGTTTTTTTTTATGTTATTAGTTTAAGGGTATTTTTTTTTTGATTTTGAAAACCCTCCATGATGGAATGCAATTTTGCATTGAATAGATTTATTTATACAATAATTTTCAATATCAATTTTTAAAACATCCCAATACGAATTATCTTTACGAAGAAATTTATAAAATGGGAGAAGATCTGGATAATTTTTTTCGATTATTTCATATATTCTGCCTACATTATGTGGTCTGAAATTTAAATTTTCAAAACGGTAGTAATCAGCAAATTTTAATGAGTTTTGAATAATTTCTTGATAATCTGTAATTTTCGGGAAAATTGGTGAAATGAAAACATATGTCTTAATTCCCTCTTTATGAATTTTTTCCAATGCATTAAGTCGATCGATAGGTCGTGAGGCGATTGGTTCAATTTTTCGGGCAAAATCAGAATCTAACGTGTTTAAAGAAACTCCAACTTCAATATTTTCAAATTCCGTGAACAAATCAATATCTCGAGTAACCAATTTAGATTTGGTGAGAATAGAAATATTTGCACTTGTATCTTTTAATCGAGATAAAATCTTGCGGGTATTTTCAAATTTCTTTTCTAATGGAAGGTAGGGATCTGTTACTGAACTAAATAATATATTTTTTCCATTATATTTAGCAGGATTAATTTTATCCCATGGATAAGATTTAATATCTAAAAATTCTCCCCAAATATCTCCTTTGTGATTGGTAAAACGTTTCATAAATTCTGCATAACAATAAATACAACCATGTTGACAACCTGTATAGGGATTCACAACATAATCGATATCGGGGATGTTACTTTTCGTCAGAATGCTTTTTGCTTCTGTAAATCCGATTTTCATCATCATTCACATCCTATCCTTTTCGAAAAGTGGCTGTAGGATTCACTTTCCTTCTATATACTGTTCTATAAATTTACTCACTGAAACAACTTGAATCGGAAAACTCTTTTGCATATCAATATCATTACTGATGAGAACATCCACTTTTTTATAAACCCCTGAAGCCAAAATTAAAGCATCAGGGAGTTTTAATTTAAACTTTGATCTAAATTTCGCCCCCAATTGAGCAATAGGTAAATTTATCGGTTGAATATCATAGTTATTTTGAACTAATAGTAAGAATTGATCTGCTTTAGAAAAATTTCGTTGATTGTAATATCCAACGAGCATTTCAGAGACATTAATTACTGAAATTAAACTATTCCATTTGTTTTTCTGGATAGTATTTAAAATCAATTCACAAGAAGAACTATCGGCTTCTTTGTTATGGATTGAAATAAAAACATTTGTATCTAAACTTACCTTCATTCCCATTCATCTCTCAGATGTTGAACCAGGTCTTTTTCAAAAGGATCGCCTTGTTTTAAAAATTCCACTATAGAATCTTCTTCGATCGGATTAATTTTTTCTAGTATTATCTGATTTGCCTTTATACTAAATTTAATGGTATCTCCAGGTTCAATATTCGTCATTTCTCTGATTTGTTTTGGGATGACTAGTTGACCGCGCTTACTTAGTTTTCCGAAAATCATACTAGATAGTACGCGTTTCATACAAATAAATATAATGAATTATAAATATTTATGATTTTTTGTGAAAGAAAAAAATTATATATACGGAAAAAATGTTCCGAAATTAAGAAAAGTGGCAAAACGTTCTATCAAACATCAGATAGGATACTACTTCAGATAAGACACCGATACTGCCACCGATGATAAGAAGCAGATTCAATTTTTTCATTATTGTATTCGGTCCAATAGAGAAATAGTTTTCTTTATTATAAATTTTCATTCATTTCATCATGCTATAGATATTTAAAAAAAAAAAATTAAATATTTTTCCGTTTTTTAAGCGCTAAAATAACCGAAATCCCCCCCATAACACCCAAGAATAAAATCGGGTTAAAACCAGATATTGAAGAGCCTCCGTTATTATCTGAAATGTTAAAAATTTCAAAATATTCGCTGTAATCATACACTGATGAATCGAAAGTGTCGAGAATTTTTATCTGGTAATTCGAGGAGTTATCCAGATCCGAAGGAAGTGTCCAATAATAAGAGCCGTCGTTTGAAAGATCCGAGACGATTGTTGTATTAAAAACCTCGTCTTTATACAATTCAATATCAACTGTGGAAATGTATTCGCTCGATTCCCAATCAATGTAATGAGAAGAATCGATCTCCCATGATGATGAACTATCAGGGGCTGTTACCGTGATTAATTTAGGAAAAATTTCGAAATTACTGCTATAATCATACACGGATGAGTCAGAAGCATCGGATATTTTTATTTGATAATCCTCGTCGCGATCCAGACCCGAAGGAAGTGTCCAATAATAAGAACCATCGTTTGAAACATCCGAGGCGATTGTCGTTTCAAAAACTTCGTCTCTATACAATTCGATAGTAACTGTGGAAATGCTTCCAGTTGATTCCCAATTGATATATTGTGAAGAACCGATCTCCCAAACTAATGAACTATCTGGGTTTGTAATTAAAATAGTGTGTTCTACTTCAGTAACATGCAATATCTCCAAGCCATCACTCCAGTCCGCCATGAAAACATACGACCCAAAAACAAAGACATCCATTGCACTTCCACCATCATCGAATTGTCCTATTTTCACAGGGGTGGTCGGGTCGGAAATGTCGAATATCTCTAAACCATCATAGCTTTCAGTCACATAAGCATACAACCCCGAAATATATACGCCATATGCATATCCCCCATCATCGAATTGTCCCACTCTCGTGGGGACTGTTGGATCAGAGATGTCAAAAATCTCGAAACCACCATCATAATCTGCCACGTAAGCATAGAACCCCGAAACATAAACGTCACGTGCATTTTCACCTTCATTGAATTGTCCCACTTCCACAGGAGCGGTCGGATCGGAAATATCAATAATCTCCAAACCATCAACCCCATCCGCGACGTAAGCATATGACCCCACAACATAGACGCTGTACGCTTCTCCACCATCATCATGTTGTCCCACTTCAACGGGGGCGGTTGGGTCGGAAATGTCAATAATCTCCAAGCCATCATTTCTATCGGCCAAGTAAACATAAGTTCCCGAAACATAAACGTCATGTGCTTCTCCACCATCAACGACTTGTCCCACTTCAACAGGGGCAGTCGGGTCGGAAATGTCAATAATCTCCAGGCCATTATCACCATCCGCCAAGTAAGCATACGACCCAGAAACATAGACACCATATGCTTGTCCACCATCATTATGTTGTCCAACTCTCGTTGGGGCTGTCGGATTGGAAATGTCAATAATCTCGAAACCATCAAAAAAATTCGCCAAGTAAGCATACGACCCAGAAACATAGACACAATTTACATATGCACCATCATCAAATTGTCCCACTTCAGCTGGGATAAGAGGGTTGGAAATATCAATAATCTCTAAACCATCATCTAAATCCGCCACATAAGCATACAACCCAGAAACATAGACCCCGCATGCGCAACCAAAATCAACGACTTCTCCCACTTCAGCTGGGATAGTCGGGTCGGAAATATCAATAATCTCCAAACCATCAGCCCAGTCCGCAACGTAAGCATATGATCCCAAAACATAGACGTCATTTGCAGATCCACCATCATCGAATTGTCCTATTTTTACAGGAGAGGTCGGATTGGAAATGTCTATAATTTTCAACCCATCATTATAATCTGCTAAGTAAGCATACGACCCCGATATATAAACGCTACGTACAGATCCATCCTCATCGAATTGTCCCACTTCAACGGGGATGGTCGGGTCAGAAATGTCTATAATTTTCAAGTCAATATAAAAATTCGCCACGTAAGCATACGACCCCGAAACATAAACATCGTATGCACCATTACAATCAATGTCCTGTCCTACTTTCATGGGAACGGTCGGATCGGAAATGTCAATAATCTCTAAACCATCATCAAAATCCGCCAGGTAAGCATAGGACCCCAAAACATGAACTCCATATGAATATCCACCATCATCCCATTGTCCTACTTTAGTAGGCGCTGCTGCGTCAGAAATGTCGACTATACTAAGCCCACCATATCCATCTGCAACATATGCTAAAGTCCCAGCAATCATAACATCTATTATCTCCCCATCCAAAATATTTGCAGTGTTTGCAATATCCAATGAAACTGTTGACGATTTTGGTTCGATAAATGGCATTGTTTGCATGCTTTCATTCTCTCTAATTAATTGTAAACTAACGGAAGCTAATCTAGAATCAATAGAGTAATTAAGAGCAAAAAAGCAAGAGCTCAAAGTGAAGATTACAGTGAGCATAAATAATATTTTTTTAGTATTTTTCATTTTTATCCTTTATCCAGTTATAATTTTAAATTGTATCAAAAGATCTTATGAAACTAAAGATTTTTTTTGAATAATCATTATTTATTCTATACATATTTAACATTTTTGTAACCTTTTCTACTGCTAATATAATTCTCGTATCCTCAAATCCAAAAATTTTTGTTTTAACGAACATATCTAAAGACCATGGATGAGAAACCTCAAAAACGGAAAAAACAGAAATTAAATCTTCAGAAACCATCTGGAACTATTGACTTCTTTCCAGAAGAAATGGAAAAAAGGCGATGGCTTGTCAGAATTATTGAAGATCTCTTTAAAAAATTCGGTTTAGAGCAAATTGAAATACCTATGTATGATTTTTTCGAGTTGTACAAAGTGCGCTCTGGTGAAAAAATAATTAATGATATTTTTACTTTTTATGATCCCCCAAAACACCGTGCTGAGGAAAATCCCCCACTATATGCACTTCGCCCAGAGTTTACTGCTTCACTAGTGCGTTGTTATAATTCAACCGAATTGATGTATAGACCTAAACCCCAGAAATTATTCTATATTGGTCCGTGCTATAGGTATGATGAACCAAAAAAAGGAAGATATCGACAATTTACACAAGCGGGGATAGAGATTTTCGGGGCAGATACACCAGCAGCCGATGCCGAAATGTTAATAGTTGCCATTGAACTTATGAAAAAATTAGAGATTAAAGATTATTTACTTAGAATTAGCGATTTAACTATTTTAAGAACTTATTTACAACTTAACAATTTGGAAACCGATGCTCAAAATAAAATTTTTGGGATAATCGATCGGATTACCAGTTCTTTACGAAAGGGAGAAATTGGAGCAATTCCAGATTTTAATGAACAAGATTATATTGATGATTATTATGCATCTATGAATGATTTGGGGACAAATCGGGAGATAATTGAGAAATTGGAATCCTTTTTACACTTAGTTGGAACCCCCTCTAAAGTTACAAAAGAATTGCAGAAACTATTCAAATCCGAACCAGAGATGTTAGAATTAATTAAAAATTCAAGATTATCCGAGGTTTGTGAATTAATAGAAGCTGCCGGGGTAAAAAAGTATGTTCTTGATTATGGGATTTCGAGAGGATTAGATTACTATACCAATACAGTTTTTGAGATAGATGTTCCTTCTCTTGGCGATACTAAGCAGGTTTGTGGAGGTGGTCGCTATAATAGTTTGGTTAAGGAATTTGGAGGAGAAAACACACCAGCACTGGGTTTTTCATTTGGATTTGAGCGATTGCTAATTGCTTTAGAAAATCAAGGCACAATTAAAGAAGATCTCCCACGTGCAGATGTATTTATCGGTACTAAAGCAACTACACGTAAATTTGGGCAGAAGATTGCACAAAAATTGCGCAAATCCGATCTCTCAGTAGAGATTGACATCAATAACCGCTCATTTAAGAATGTAAGTTCATTAGTTGATCGTTTGAAGATCCCCTTTCTATTATTTATTGGGCCAAGAGAGTTAGAATCTGGCAAATTTACATTAAAGAATTTTATAACCAAAGAGCAATATGAAGAGATAAGTCTAAAAGATGTTATTAATGATATCAAGCAATATAAAAAAAAAAGCAAATAGACCAAGTGATTATATATTTTTCCATTTGAAGAAATATCAGAAATCGCTAAAGATGCGGGAGTTTTAAAAATTGGGGTTGCTACTTTAGAAACTTTAAAGAATGGTCCTCCGAGTACAGACCTCACCTATCATTTACCAAATGCGAAATCAGCAATTGTTTTTTCCCTTCCTTTGGATAGACAGATTATACGAAGATATTTAAGCAAGGCGAATGTTAATGCCCGTTCTGACCATGAGATTGATAATTTTGGAACAATCATAAAGTGTTACAAACTAGCTTCAAAAATTGCAAAATTCCTGAGAAGTAAAGGATTTGATGCCAAAGAAATTTTCACAAATTTCAATTATCGAAATTTTGATATAAAGGGTATATTGATTCCATTTCCCGATATTTCATTAAAATATCTCGCAGCAAGTTCGGGAGTAGGGTCTTTTGGATGGTCAGGAGTCATTGGCTTAAAAAATTTTGGAACGGCTTTCTTGTTAGGTGGACTTACTACATCCGCTGAATTACAACCAACTAAACCCATTCCAGATGAAGAAAATTTCTGCGATAAATGTAAAATATGTGTTAATGTATGTGCTTTTAGAATGTTTGATAAAAATGAAGAAATTCAAGTGAATTTGGGAGATAAAACGTTCAGTTATTCTAAACGGAATGATGTCTTAAGATGTGAAATTGTTTGTGGAGGATATTCTGGCTTAGATAAAACGAAGGAGTGGTCCACATGGTCTCCTGCAAGGTATGAGTTTCCGAAAAATGAAAAAGAAACAATCAATACACTCTCAAAAGCATTTAGATTCAAACCAAACTTCTTGGTTGATGGTGAAGATGGAGGATTTAAGACAAAGACTTATCTAAAGGATCCAGATGTAAATCAATTTATGATCGAGAATCCAAAGGTGTGGAGATTAATAAAATCATTAAAGCTATCTTGCGGGAACTGTCAATTAGTTTGTCGAGGAAATCATAAAGAAACATTAGAAAATTACAATATGCTTAAAAATTCAGGAGTAGTCGTTCGTCAGAAAAACGGAAAGACCAAAATTTTACGCCCTGACAAAATACATAAAGCAGATAATCTTCACATACCACAGAAGAAGACATTTAAAGAAATAATAGCGGGAATTTTAATTAAAAGAGCATTAACTCAAAAAAAAAATAGTTAACCAACTATTTCCTACTTTTTATCATAGTTGCAAACCACACGAAAACACCCAGCAAGAAAAATCCAATCCCGATAAGAAGGATACTGAATTTAATGACAGCCATGATACCCGCTATCAAAGGAATAACCGGGGAAAATCCTGAAGGATTGTTTAGCATAGTAAGCAGAAGAATATTTTCAATACAATCAAAAATCCCCGCTAAGAAGGGAGTAAAAGTCAGATAGAGCCCGACGAGTTGGATTTTTCCTGAAAGTTTACGGGAGATAAGGAGAATTAATCCCGCGATAAGTGCTCCATAGCCAAGGATGTAGAGAAAATCCCAATAAATCCCATTAGCATGTAATGTCATTCCATCAGAGCCCCAGGCTGTAAAAATCACGGAAATCTGACTCGCTGTCCATGCAAATTCAAAATCTAAAATGCCGTAGCTTGGCACTTCTATTGGTAAGGAAGCAAAGATCAACTGGTTAATAAGAAGAAAGATGATCAACCCAATGCAGGTTATCAAGAGAATCACCCAAGTTTTCGGTGTTTTTTTCAATTTTTCGATGTTCATTTTATTTATTGTCCTTATCTTTAAAATTTGGAACTTTTTTTTTAAAAGCAAGATCTTCTAAAGAAACTACAGAATTATCAGAATTTTCTGAATTTTCTGAATTCTTAGATCCCTTATATTTTTGGTCAAAATCAGAAAGGATATTCATAAGATCGGGATCATCTTTACCAGATTTTGTGGTTTTCTTATTATTTTGTTCGATAGTTTCGTTTTGTGACTTTACTGATAGTTTAATTGGCGAAGTTTTGGATGACCATTCAACCCAATCTTCGGTTTTCTCAGATGAAGGACGTTTCGGAATGGGTGTTAATGTATGCGATTTTTGAGAAATTTGAGAATGTTGGATTTGTTCAGACACTGTAGGTTTATTTTCATCTTGAGATTTAAGAATTTGCTTAACTTTGGGGGGTTTTTTTAGATTTTCTCTTGATGTTTCTGAAATGTTAACAATTGTTTCTTTAAAAATTTCAATCAAATCAGGAAATTGTGAAATGTCATCCTTTAACTTTTGTAATTCTGTAAAATCTGATTCATCCTCCCAATCGTCGGATGATGTTTTTTTTAATTGTTCAGCTTTGAAAGTTTTCTTGGTAATTTTTTCTAATCGCTCAATAATTTCCTTTAAGTACATAACGATTTCTGTTTGTGTTAAATCCTTGATGGAAAGTTCACTTGATCTGTATTTCGTTTGGAAATAGATATATTCCTCTGATGATAATCCGAAAATTTTCGTAATTGAAATGAACTGATCTACTAATAAAAAAATTGATAGATGAGCTTTTTTTTGCTGTAATTCACGGATATACTTTGAAAAATCTAAATTTAGTTGATCAAACGAATCTGGAATATTATTCATTCTCACTTAAATTCAATTTTCAAACCTTAAAATTTTTTAGAAAAGCCTAATGAAATCTATCGATATTAGGATTGGGAGGATTGGGATGGTTTACAAAAAAATAATAAAAAGAAAAAAATTGATTTTCAATGATTAATATCTATCGCGGCGTTCTCGAGATTGAGGTGGTGCAGCATCAGTAACATTTACATTTTTTGCTTCCAATCCTTTCTCTCCTTGGTTAACATCGAATTCGACCTTATCATTTTCATTCAAATTTGCAAATTCGTCATTCTTGGTATTAATTGCTGTGTGGTGGACGAATACGTCCTTATCGCCTTCATCAGGTGTAATAAATCCAAACCCTTTTCGGGCGTTAAACCATTTAACTGTACCGGTTGGCATATTTTTCACTTATTTTATTTGTTTTTCAAAGGAATTTTTGAATGGTTATAAAATTGGTAATTTGAATCAAAGAAATACTAAATTAATGAAAAGAAGATTTTATTCAAGAATAAACATGTTCTATTAAAAATTACTGCTCTCATTGCAGACTACTAATCCTACCTAAGAAAATTAATCATTCTTAAGTATAAAAGTTTGTTATTTTTTTTAATAAATTTCTAAATCCATTCTGTAAAATAAGATAATTTTCAAATTCGATGAGATATATTAAATTTTAACTTCTAAAAACAATTTTAGATTGATAATATTAAATGCCAGAATATAAAGATTTATCTTTACTCAAAAATAAGAACCTTTTCATCTTTGATATGGATGGAATTCTATGGAATTCTATGGAACCTATCCCATCAGGGATAAGAGCGGTCCAGAAACTTAGCACACTCGGAAAGCAAGTGGTTTTTTTAACCAATAATTCCTCAAAATCAAGAAAATCTTATAAGGAATTACTATCTCAGTTAGGAATCAGCTGTGAAATCAAAGATATATTTACATCCGGGTACTTGACTGCCAAAATTCTTTCGCATTTATATCCATCAGCAAAAATATTTGTTATTGGAGAAGAGGGACTAATATCAGAATTAAAATTGGAAGGGTTTAAAATTCTTAATGAAGAATTCCCTGATCTTGAGAATAAAGAATCGATTCCAATCAATGTTGAAGCGGACTTGGTTGTTGTAGGTTGGGATAGAAAAGTAACCTATAATAAATTTCGTACTGCTATGACTTTGATAAAAAATGGAGCAAAATTTTATGCAACTAATGATGACGCGTCATTTCCCGCACCGAATAATCAATTATGGCCGGGAACTGGTGCAATAGTTGCATTTTTATCTACTGCACTAAATGAGAAACCCGAAAACATATTTGGTAAACCTAATCCAGATGGTATTCTTTCAATTCTTAGAATCAATAAAATGTTGCCTGATGAAGCAGTATTAATTGGAGATCGTTTAAACACGGATATTCTTGGTGGAAATCGCGCTGGAATCACCACAATTGCAGTTGAAACAGGAATAAATAATAGACAAGATCTCTTAAAAGCACCTAAAGAACAACACCCAACCCATTTTTTTACCAATCTTGATGAGCTTATAAAGAGAACTTTTTTTAGTAATTAAGGTTTTTAAAAGTTAGAAAAAATTTTTAACTTTTTTGAGGATGATTTTTTTGGATAAAAATAACGAAATTAGTGAGTTAATCACTCGTTTGGGCGATCGCAATACTAAAGCCCGGCTCGACGCTGCTAACATGTTAGCAAGATTAGGAAAAGACGCATTAGAACCTGTAACCAACCTTTTAAATAATGATGATTCATCATACCGTAGAATTTCCTGCTACATACTTGGAAAAATGGGAGATCCAGACTCAGTTGAGCATCTAGTTGAAGCATTAGGGGATGATTCACCTGATGTTAGAAAGAGTTCAGCCCAAGCTTTGAATAGAATTGGAAAACCATCGATTCAACCACTAATTAAAGCTCTCGGAAATATTTCAAAAGATGTTCGTGCGAGTGCCGTTTGGAGTTTGAGCAAGATGGGAAATATAGTAGTTGACCCGTTATTAGAAGTTTTAAATAGTCCAGTTAAAGATGTAAGAGCTAGCGCAGTATGGGCATTATCTAAAGTCGGAACACCATCTATAAGTGGTTTAATTGGCTTGATAGAAGATCCAGATAAAAATATGAGAGAAAGTGCTATCTGGGGGCTTGCAAAAATTGGCACACAGGCTATAGAAAAGCTAACTGAAAAATGGAATGTGAGAATTGGGAGCGATGCGCTTGATGGAGAGAGCGAGACAGATTCTGTTGATATTTCTGACCTGATTTCTGGGGGAGAATCCTCAATCAAACAGTGGATAAAGTTTATGATAGATAACCGTTCTTTAAAATCATCAGAAGAATCCAGTACTGAGTTATCAGAAAAACCCGAATCCAATGATTCAGAAGAAAACGAGTGAAAAAATAAGGAAATTATATTTATATTTACATTTTTTTTTTTACAATTGAATTTTTGCTCTTTTTAAAGTAATTTATTTAAAATAATCTCGATAACATCTTTATCCTTCAATTCATGTGACCTTCCAACATGTTGTCCATCAAATTCGACCGAATCACCCCATACTTTTGCAAAATGAAAATTTTTTTGGAAATCTTTGTGAATTTTTCCTGAAATCTCATCGATCGTCACTCCTTCGGGGCAGATGATGGGATCAGAGTAATCTACTTTAGAATGCGGGGCTTTGGTATAAATTCGAATCACCTCCAAGAGCTGAAATAAATAGTGCTTCAATTGTTCCAGAGATGTGGGGTTTTCACTGGATATCGGGAAAATGTCAAAATTGGTTTTTTTTTGTAAAATCTCAAAATTCAGGCGAGATTTGGGTAAATCACCCTTGGTGGCCACAATTCCGATTTTATAAGGGGATAAACACCCATTCATAATCTTCGCTTTTTCTAATTGACTTATTAAGAAGGAATATTGTTTTAACACATCCAAAGAAAGATCAATGACCATTAAAATAGCATCACAAGTCCTAGCAATTCGTAAAATTTGGGTACTTATCCTCCAATCAGCCCGATAATCAATAAATCCTGGAACATCAATTAATTGGATTCTAACAGAATCATATTCACACGTTCCGCCTAAAGCTGTTCGTGTGGTATGTAAATAATTCCCAGTTTTGACTTGTGAATTAGTAATTGCATTCATAAGGGTGCTTTTCCCCACATTTGATAATCCAAATAAAACAATACGTCCATCACCTGAGCGTTTAATCTGAAATGGATCATATTCACGAGATTTGGATTTCGGTTTTGTTTTAGTTTCTAAGATAACATCTTCAATTTGCGTCATGAACTGGCGAAAGATGCCAAACTTATCATATTTTTTAGTTTTAATATCTTCCAGAATTTCTTCTAATACTTGTATTAATTCGGGACCTTCTAAATTTCTGATACGGCGTGCAACATCGAAGCGGTACCAACGTAGTTTCCTGTATGCGTTCATTTGTATTTCTCCTATACATGTGGTTTGAATTTGGTTATTGAAAAAAAATTTGAATGGTTGAGGTTAGAATTGGGTAGAGAAAAACATACGAAAAGGATCAGAGCAGATATCTTGAAATTGTGTGAAAGAAGAGAAAAAGTTTCTAAAAGTCAAGTTCTCTCGTAAAATCAAGATGAAATAAAAGAAAATTGACTCACAATAATTACTACTCACTCCCATTATATTCTATTAATATATATGCTTTCTATACAAATCTAACTTAACTTAATAGATAAAATCTAACCAGAGTGCGAGTTCCCCTCGCCCCACGCTATAGTTGGGATGTTGTAGTAATCATTTGTTATGTTAAAGTTAAGATAACTACCTATAAAAAATTTCTTGGGATAGATGCATTTGTCTCAAAAATAGATTAATTTTGGTTTCAGATGGCACTATTAAAAATTCAGATGTGCTGTATCATTTAATTTTCTTAAAATATGCCGTTTATCATTAGTTTCTTGTAGTAATGATATACTTGCTGGTGAAGCTGAAAAATAAGATTTAGAATGCATATGAATTTCAAAATTCATCCACCAAGCAATTATAAAACCTAAAGTTCCACCATGGGTGACAATAATTAAATTCTTTTGTTCTGATTCTTCTATTTTTTCCATACAAGAGCCTACTCTATTTGAGAATTGCCTCCAAGTCTCACCATTTTGAAATTCTTGATAATCAAAATCAAATTTATTTTCTTCTCTGGGATTTCTATTTGCTTTAGCCCATTTTTTGGTTTTTCCTGCTGCGACACCTGTATTTATTTCACGTAGGTTTTTTTCAGGAACAATAATTAAATTCAAATGGTCTCCAACAATTTCTGCAGTTTGCCAAGCTCTTTTTAAGTCTGAAGAATATATTACAAATTCTTTTCCTTTTAATTCCCTTTTTAATCTTAGACCTATGAGATTTGCTTGTTTTTTCCCTAATTCAGTAAGGGGAGTATCCGTCCACCCTCCTGACATCTCATTTATATGATGCTCCGATTGGCAATGTTGAATTATTATGATTTCTCTCACAGATTTTCCCTCTATCTAATATGAAGTTGTTAAAAATCAATTGCATTAGAATTTTTTGCAATTTAAATATTAAAAGGGACTGAAATTGAAGAAGGAAAAAAAGAATAAAACGAGTTGATTTTTAATAATTACTACAAGTTGAAAACTTGGAGATATAAATCATGTTGACTTAAAATAATTGCATAAATCAAGGATGTAATCAAAACGCGTTTGATTTCTTTCTTTCAATATTGTATCTACCGCGAAGTTCAATTTGATTAATTCTTGAAATAATTTCACTCTGATCTTTTTTTTCTACTTCAGAATAACCTTGAATGAATTGATCGTAAAGATCTGGAAAATATTTACCATGAGTGCTGCTTATAACTCGCTTAAATAGATGTAAATCCATTGCTTTCTCTTCAATTCCAATAGAACTCTCAGTTAAACCAAAATCTATGAAAAATAATTCACGATTCGCCGTATAAATGATATTTGATGTAGTCAGATCTCCATGCATTCTGTCATTTTGGTGAATTTTTGCCAACCAAAACCCAATTTCTCTAAAAATTTTTCCAAGTTCTTTATCTGATAAATTTGGAATGACATCTTTTAATCTATTTCCACTGATATATTGCATCACAATTAATCCCATAGCAGGATTTATTTCATATATAGATGGAACTGGGATCCCAAATTTGAATAATTCTATTAAAGTTCGTGCCTCTTTAATTGTGCGTGAAATTCTTAGTTTTTTATCAATCTCATTGATTCTATAGTTTTTTGGAAGTCGATACTTAATTAAAACATCGCGATTAAACCATTTTGAGTGAATTAGAACTGCTTCTGCACCACGTCGTATTATTTCCCCTTGAATATTGAGATTTTGTAATAATTTCTTATCAGACTTATTTAAAACAATTTTAGTTTTTTCTTTATGAACTTCATGAACATTATATTCCTTATTAGTACGCCAAGGAATAGAAACATCATCCATTCTCCACTTGGGTAAGATTTTTGTTTCGGAAATTTCCACGGGATTTGAAGACTTAAATTGTAAAATACCTGTCCATGCAATCATTGCTCCATTATCGCCTGCAAGTTCTTGAGGTACAACATGAAACTCAATATTATGCTCATTACTAATATATAAAAGCATTTCTTGCAGTCTCTTATTTGCAGCTACACCACCAGTTAATAAAACAGAATTTTTCTCAGTATGCGCAATTGCTCTTTCAGAAACTTCAGCTAACATTGAAAATGCAGTCTCTTGAAGAGAATAGAAAAGATCTTCTTGACTATCCTTATTTATTTCATTGGTTTTTTCTTGTACTTGTGCTTGTTTCCAAATTGCAGTGTAAAGCCCAGAAAATGAGAGGTCCATTCCCTTAACAATATACGGTAGATTAATATAATTAGTTCCACCCTTAGCAATTTTTTCGAGTCTAGGGCCACCAGGATGAGGAATCCCATGATCTCTAGCAACCATATCGATCATGTTACCTATTGCTAAATCTAATGTTTCTCCAAACACTTGATACATACCTGAATCAAAAGCGCTTATTATAGTATTTCCCCCTGAAACATAAACTATAACAGGATCATCTACTTTACAAAGGAGTCGCCCAATTTCTACGTGAGCGATGCAGTGATTTACACCTACTATAGGAATTTTTAACTTTAATGATAAAGAACGTGCGATCGCTGCTCCAACACGTAAACAAGGTCCCAAACCTGGCCCTTGACTGAATGCGATTAAATCCAAATTAGTAAATTTGATATTCGCTCTTGAAATTGATTGTTTTAAAACTCTATTAAATACCATATAATGATGTTCGACAACATCAACTGGTTTTAAGCCTCCGGTTTGGGGTTTATATGTATCTGAAACAAGGCTTAAAATATTTCCCTGGTCATTTATTATCCCAACGCTAAATGTATGTGCAGTCGATTCAATTCCCAAACAAAGCATAAAAAAACCCTCCTACTCTTCAAAATTCTCTAGGCTTAAATAAATATATCCTAAGAAAAAAAATAAAAAACAATATTATTTTTTAGCGTGTTTTTTGTTTCGCAGGTAATACTTTTCCGGTTTTTTTGAACGTTGTATATCCACAACGGCCACAATGAATGCGATCGTAGTGATTACCCATGAAATTACCGGGACCACATTTAGGACAAGTTTCTCGCTCTCGAACTACTTTTCCCCCTTTTATAACCCACATTGGTCCCTTATTTTTATTTCTTGGGGGTTTTTGAAGTTTAGCTTTTGTTTTTACTTTTCTTTTTGCTCCTCTTGCCATGTTTTACACCTTCTTGGATTTAAATTCTTTCCAAGCATCATCCCTTTTTTCCTTTGGAATATTCCGGATTTGGGAGTATTTAGGTTCTAGTTTTAGAGCAGTTTCTTCATCAGCATAGATTATTGCAAGTCCTGTAACAGAAGGTTTTCCAAAATGTGACTTCATTTTCTTAATAAAAGTAAGTTCTGTTTTTGCAGACTGGAGCGCGGCTAGTTTGTCTCTTACTTCGATTCTATTCGGAGATCCCATCCCTAGATGTTCAATTTCGAACTTGATTTCAGTACGATGCAGAATTTGGTTATCTTCCACAGATAATATGTTTATATTTACCATGTATTTATTCACCAGATCAATCCGGTAGCCGGATTGGAGACCATCAACTTGATCTAAGATAAAATAAACTTTGATAATACAAAAAATTTATGATTTTGGAGGTTGACCGTAGAATATATCTACTTCATTAATGAAAAAAATTCCTACTGCTAAGCTGATCAAAATAACAGAAGAAGAAAAAATTATTTACTAATATAGAGTTGATGCTTATCATTTTTATGCAGACAACACGCTTGTTTCCCTAACGCCCGATACCCGTTAATTTCTTGCTGTGCTTCGTTGCTCGATTCAAATTCGTAAACAAAATGACATAATTCTCCTGCATATCAGATTTCTTTTTTGATTTCAGATTCCATTTTTATCCCGCTTAGGTTAATTTATAGACATTGATTCCCATCTTAATTGCATCATTTTCTGGAACGGGAACATTACCGCGTGTTGATGCCACAATCATTGATTTACCCGATTTTGACATCCCCATTTCATTATCTAAATCAGTGGTGATGGTGAGTTTGCTTCCATCGACCTTAACATCCAAATTATTTGCTTCTACGCTTACCATAATAATCTATCCTTAAATCATTTCCAAAAATTCCCCTTCGGTAATAATATCAACACCTAAATCTCTGGCTTTGACGTTTTTGGAACTGCCCGAACTAAGATCATTTGTAACCAGAAAATCTAATTTTAAAGTAACTCCCGATTTAAATTGACCACCCAGTGAAATAACGAGATCCTTTGCTTCATTTCGGGTTATTTTATTTAACTTACCTGTAAAACAGAAAGATTTTCCCGATAAATTGCCACCTTTTACTTTCTTTTCAATGGTGATTTTTTTAGTTTCGAGTAAATCAATCATATCTTGTTCTAACTTTTTTAACCCCTCTATGATTTTTTGGGCGTTAATTTCCGCAATTCCTTCAATCTTTGCCAAATCTCCTATTGATGTCCTTTTAATCGCTTCTAATGAATCAAATCCTGCATCAACCACCAAATCAGTGATGGTTTCTCCGATCCCTTCAATATCAAATCCACCAATGAGCTTTCCCAAGGAAATAGATTTAACTGCATATAGATTGTTTAGTGCTTTCTCTGCCGATTTTACTCCTTGTCGTTCCAATGCTGTTATGTCCGATACTTTAAGCTTGTATAAATCTTCTATTTTTCTGATTTTCCCTTCGTTGAATAATTGTTCGATTAGTTTTTCGCCAAAATTTTTAATTTCAAGTTTTCTAATCCATTTTCTTAGTCTGTGGAGATCTTTTTCTGGACAACTGACATTGGAGCAGTATAATCGGGTTGTTTCGTTGATGAGTTTTTCTTTACATACAGGACATATTTCGGGGATTTTGATTTTTTCACATTCATCCGAACTATAAACAACCTTCATAATTTTGGGAATAATCTCGCCACGTTTTACCACAATCACTTCAGAACCTATCATTAAATTCAATTTTTCGATTAGATCGGGATTGGCTAGACTGGCTCTTTGCACAGTAGTTCCCATGAGTTCAACGGGTTCGATGATAGCAACGGGGGTAAATGTAGAACCTTGCTGACTCCATTCTACATCCCTTAAAATTGAGATGGCTTCTTCGAGGGGAAATTTGAAGGCGATTTGTTTTTCTGGGTGATGTCGTTTCATATCCTCCCAATCTATCTGTGTTCCTTTGATCACAAGCCCATCAATATCGTATTGCAGAGAATTTCTTAGATTTTCATGTACTTCAGTCCTGTAAATAATAATTTCATTGGTGTTTTTCATAATTTTTTGGGGAACAACCGAAAAACCATTTTCTTCCATCCACTTAATTTTTTTCAATTCATCTGTAAACGGGCTGGAAATATTTTTAGCGTTATAACAGATGACATTTAGATCTTCACAACCTTTTCCATCCTTTCGCTTTGTAATTCCCGATGCTGTGTTTCTACAATTTTTCTGATCGGAGTATTTATGGGTAAAAATATCATGATACATTACAATTTCTCCCCTAACTGCTCCTGTAAATTTCCCATCGACCATTTTAGGAACTCCTTTCATTTTTCTCACGTTATTAGTAATATCATCTCCTTTGATTCCGTCGCCTCTGGATACACTATGTTTTAATCTGCCATTAAGATACTGCAATTCCACGCTTATCCCGTCTAGTTTGTACTGAACCAAATACTTAGGGTATATATGCTTTCTTGTCCATGCTAAAAATTCGGAGACTTCGTTTGCTTTTCCTTGCGAATTCATGGGGATTATATGCTCGATCTTATCATACATTTTACTGCTGTCCTTACCCACCAAATTTAGAACGGGATTATCTGGGGAGAGTTTTTGGAGCTG
Source organism: Promethearchaeum sp. (assembly GCA_030612265.1). Lineage (GTDB taxonomy): Archaea > Asgardarchaeota > Lokiarchaeia > Sigyniarchaeales > Promethearchaeaceae > Promethearchaeum. The sequence goes on along the minus strand of JAUWOE010000012.1, from coordinate 3,798 downwards.
GTTTATGAGTAGGTCAAATTCGGAGTCGCTAATTTCGGGGGATTTATTGTAATAGAGATCTTGATGTCGCAGTATTTCCGATTGTAAAAAAGATATTCGTTCATTTTGCTTTTTTTCGGCTACCTGAGTTATTATTTTCTTGGGTTTTTTTGGCTTAACCGAATTTTCGGAACGAAAGAACTTATCCAAATTATTTGAGTTTTTTGACATATTTTATCATCATAATTGGAATTTATAAAATCAAAAACAATTGATTTCTTAGTATAGAAGAGGATTTCGGGTATTTAAGGGGTGGTGGAGTGAAAATTTAGTATAAAAGAAAAAAAAAACAATCTAATTTACTTTAAGGTTTTTAATCGTTTTTTAATCATTATTAAACCAATAATTCCAAATAATGATAAGGTTATAATCGGAAATCCGCTAATTTTATTTGATTCGGGAGGTTCAGTATCATTATCATTATCATTATCAATATCACCAATAAAATGAATTATGGTTGTAGCTGATACAATTCCGCCTAATCCATCATCAAAAATTAAAGTATAATTATAATCTCTAAATTCCTCTTCATCAAATGTATATGTTAAAATATATCCATTCCATTGATGGGACAAAACATTCTCTCCATCAACAAAAATATCAAAAGAGGGATAATTTATTGTGGTATCGTTGATATCCCATTGAATGTCAACAGGTGTTTCATCATACATGATTGTTATTTCTTCTTCATACGTTATTTCTGCTAAGAAATTAACTATGGATACAAAAATCGATGTGAACAAGAAACTTCTTCTCCCAAACCATCATTAAAAATCAAACTGAAATTATAATATCCTGAATTCATATCGAATTCATAATCTAAATATTCCCCGTCCCAAGAGTAATCACGGGGGTAGACAAAATTATCATTTTCGTAAAGATATATCCATGGATTATTTGTAGTCTGGTCAATTATTCTCCATGTTACCGTGTTATAATTAGATTCACCCCAGATAATTGAATATTCATATTCTCCTTCGTATGAAATTGTTGCAGGATAATTCTTCAAAACCGTGGTTTCTCTTGTGATAGTTTCCGATTCCATGTAAGAATCCGCCACAAATATTTCAACTTTCCATATATCATCCTTTATAATATGTTCCGAACCGATATAATTCGCATCATCGAATTCCGGCATATGGGTTTCATTTAAGTACCACTTAATTGATACCACAACATCTGCCCAAGCCCCATCTGGATCATCATATTGATACAAGATTACCAAAATTTCGTTCTCATAAGCTTGTGATTTATTAAATTGAACGTTCCAAATAATCGGAGGTAAATTATTTATTGTAACGGTATTTGTTGTATAGTTATCTCCGTAAGTAATGCCATCATAAGGTCTTATTTTTGCATACCATTGATCTTCATAAATAGTCTCGCTACTAGGAATCACTATTAGATTGTCGTATTCTGGATGATAACTGTCATTTATATACCAATAAGTTAAAGGATTTCCTTGAGGTAATCCGTCAATCGAGTCGTAAACATAATCCAAAACCAAAGAATCGTTTAAAACAGGATTTTCTGGAATAACATTGTATTCATACAAAATCGGAATTGAAAGTTCAATTTGATCTTTTAGATGGTATTTTGTTGCATTGTAAAATGGATTTCCAGAATATTCCAAAAAGAAATTATAATATCTACCTGGATTGTCAATAATATCAAAAGTCTGGCTTTCACCTATTTCATTAGATGACGGTATCCCAAATTGAAATCTTGTACCGTTATCATACTCCGCAGTTAAATTATATCCTTTTTCAATAAGATAGGGTGTATCAAATGAACGAATACCCCCATCAAAATCAATAAAACTGATATTTATTTGGTTAAACCGAGATATACGATCGTTCATTAAATAATCTGTAGATATATTCGAGTTTTGGTGTTTGAAATAAAAGGGTTGGGAAGCATACGCGACATCCCCGATCAACGCGCCTTCTGGAACATAGATCGAGAAATTATATTGGGGTGAATTTCCTAAATTTTCTTGGGAAAAACTGGAGACATTGTTAATAATATCTACCAAATATATTCCTGCACAAACAAGTAGTTGGTTAGCGAAAGTAGGATCAAAAATACTGAAACCTGGATGGATGTAATTATCAATACCCGTGATACTTATATTATTTATTTTTGATATATTAAATCCTGGCATAATATCTTCCAATTCTTTAAATCCAATTTTTAGGGATATTTGGTGAGACCACATATCATCAAAAACATAATGCGCGGTTGTTTCCAAGTACGATTCTAAAATTTTAGTGCCAGAAATGGTTGTTTCCCAAATTTTATCATCATCCCCTACAATCTCTTCAACAAATTGAACCGTCATTCCCGCATATGTAGCACCAGACCAAATACTAACACAATCAGGAATCAGAAGATCGATATGGATTCCTTCAAATGATTCGTTTTCGCAAAATTGTTCTAAATCAAGATTTTGATATTCGAGGAATGAAATCCCCGCGTACGGGAAAATTTCTTTTTTTATTCCTTGTAAAGATCGAGTCCTTGTAGTATCATCATATTTAATATCGGCTGTCCTATCATCATAATATGTAAAAACGCTTAAATCCGAGTGATTAACTGATATTCCAGGGAGATCCCGAATATCTCTACTATAAAGCTCGGTTGATGAAATCGGTATGGAAAAAATATCGGGATCATATACTTTACTGCGGAAATATGTTAAGTTATTAAAAAGTAAATCGATTTTGGTTCCCAATGGGAACGGATTACCTGTAATGGTTCCTGATAACACATCATCGAGAATAACTTCGATATTTCCGGATTTAATTAAACTGGGATCAGTATTAATTAAATATTCTGCTCCCGCTAGGGGATTTTCTGTTCTATAATCCGTTGAATCTGAAAAATGTGAGGTTTCAACGAATTGGGCATTTATATTTGCACCAATAAATGTTTGAATTAAAATTATTGATGTAAATAGTATAGTTATATATCTTTTGGTTTTTTTTGTCATTTTATTTCGCCTAATTTCTTACTTAATTTTTTTGTTAATGAGATTTATAAATTTTTAGTTAAATCATAAATCTTATTTCTTAATTTAAATCGGTTCTCCAATTGAAATTCCTCGTTTCAATAGAGTTATTTTCAAAAGAAAATATTTGTATATAAAATCAAAACTTCAAAATGGCTTTTCAAGAAGCTCCTTATTTACTTTAAGAAATTTATGCCCGAAACCCTTTAGTTCATCCAAACTTCCAGATATTCCTTTGGGTTTTCCCGATTTAGTATATGTGGTTTCTGTCTGAATAATTCCTTGAAGAACATTATAGGGGGTTTTGAAATGGTCCAACAGGATTTTTGCTTTTTTTTCACTCACCTGAAACAACCCTTCCAAGAAAAACAACTGAGAATCCACCGATATTTTTTCCTGTTCTACTTTAATCGGTTCGTATTCAAACGGCTCTGATTTCTGCACGAATTTGGCAAAACTCCAAATGGTTTCTGCGGTCTCTCTGGCATCTCTGGTGGGAAATAGTGCGATTTTCATCTTGTAAATGGCGTATAAAATCGCCCCGTAGATGCTCACTTCGTAAACTCCTTTCCGTTCAAACATTTTTTTTGGATTTTCCAGAATGATCAGAGGTTTTTTGTAGTATTTCTTGAGTTTTTGCATTTGGGAAAAGAACCTGTTGTCACAAATTGAAGCCACCAAATCGTCTCCCCTTTTTCTTTCTATTGCGATATCTTTGGAAATAATGTAGTCGGCAATATCGAGGGTTT
>JAUWOE010000181.1 GCA_030612265.1 Promethearchaeum sp. | reverse complement strand
ATGTTGGAACTGCATTTGGGGATAAAATAGAGGGAGATTTTACAATAACTGGCTCTGGTCCTGAGATAATTGATTGTTTAACTTTATATTTCAATGGTACGGAAGTTAAAAAAGAATTGAGCAATGAAATCAGCTATCGATTTGATACCAAAGATTTTACACTTGGAATTATGAATATTACATTAATCGGCGAAGATAATGAAGGAATTTTCTATTCAAAAACAATTTTCAAAGAATTTATTTCACCGAAAATTGGAAATTGGATAATGATCATAGTTGGTGGTATTGCTATAGTTAGTCTTGGCTTAAAATTAGCTTCTTATATGAAAAATAAGCGAAATGAAAAACAAAGTGCTACTGATAAGAAAAATAATATTAAAATTGATTTGGATAAGGATTTTCAATAATATTTCTAATTTATAATTAAACTTTATCAAAGAATTAAAAAAGAATAACGAAGAATTCATAATATGAATGAACATATTGAAACAAACGATGTTGAGACTAATGAAGAAAATTTACAATTAGACTCAATGCTAGATAATAAAAAATCGATATTATCATGGTCTTTTTATGATTGGGCAAATTCTGCATTTGCTACAACGGTTATGGCAGGTTTTTTTCCATTATTCTTTAAGGGATATTGGGCATAGGGAGATGCAATATATATTTTAGGACTGAGTAACTCAATAGCATCTGTTATTGTTGCAATGTTAGCACCATTTCTTGGAGCTATTGCTGATAAAATGTCTGGAAAGAAGAAATTTTTATTAACATTTGCATTACTTGGTATTTTAACGACTGGAGCATTGAATTTTGTCGCTGCAGGGCTTTGGCAATGGGCGGTTTTACTTTATATATTAGGAACTATTGGGTTTTCTGGAGCTAATATATTCTATGATGCTTTACTCCCAGGAGTTGCTTCTGAGAAAAGAATTGATTATGTTTCATCTTTGGGTTTTAGCTTAGGATACATAGGAGGAGGATTATTATTTGTGTTAAATGTTTTATGGTATATGATGCCAGAAACGTTTGGATTTGCTGATGCAAATGTAGCTATTAAATTTTCTTTTCTTTCAGTTGCAATTTGGTGGGCTGTTTTCTCAATTCCGATTATGATTTTTGTTAAAGAACCAAAAGCTGAAGAAGATATGACTTTTGGGAGAGCAATTACTCAGGGTTGGAAACAATTATTTGATACATTCCGTGATATTAAACATTTGAAATATGTTGGACTATTTTTATTGGGTTATTGGTTTTACATTGATGGAGTCGATACAATAATCAGAATGGCTGTTGCTTATGGCGTAGAACTTGATTTTCCAGGAGAGTCATTAATTATTGCACTATTAATGGTTCAATTTGTAGCTTTCCCAGGAACTTTACTTTTTAACCTTTTTGCAAAAAAAATTGGAGTTAAAAACGGAATCCTAGTTGCAATCGGCGCATATGGATGTATTACCCTATTGGGAGTATTTATGACCGAAATATGGCATTTTTATGCACTAGCATTTCTTATAGGGTGTTTCCAAGGAGGCATACAAGCATTAAGTAGAAGTATATATTCTCGACTTATTCCTAAAGAAAAAGCGGCAGAATTTTATGGCTTTTTCAATATGCTTGGAAAATTTGCAGCCGTAATAGGTCCCGCACTTATGGCTATAATAACCAAACAAACTGGTAACGTACGTCTTGGAATTCTTTCTGTTTTATCATTATTCATTATTGGAGGGGTAATCCTTTGGTTTGTAGATATGGATAAGGGTGAAAAAATGGCGAAGGAATTTTTAGTGCACTAATTAAATTTTTTCCAATTTTTTTCCTTTTTAAGTTTTACCTAATTTTTTCTTTCAAATTTTAAATTTTTTTAGTTTTTCAATAATTTGGCTAAGTGGTTTCCTTTAAATGCTATAGAAAATTTATTACCTTAACTCAATTCACAAATTCTTTCTATAAGGTTTTAAAATTTGGTAGTTTTTATTAAAAGAAAAAAATTCCTTGCTCTTGAGGAAAATCGAAGCGAATCACATTATCTCTATGATAGTGTGTCCCAAGAATTAAAAAGAATTAATTCAGAAATAAGGAATATTGAATACCGAATTAATTTTTTTGGAGTCACAGACGAACTTTTAGAAGAAAAAAAAGAAATAATGATATTGAAAAATTGGTTAAAACAAGAAATTAATGATATTTCGCAAACTCTTCTAAAATTTAACTAAATGTTGCTAATTTTTACTTATAGATCTAAAAAATAAAATTAAATAATTTTGGAAGTTTATTTTAGATAATGTTCCTTTTCATATTACAAGACGAAGAGCAATTTTTCGATAGTATTACCTTGTTTTTATTTATTGGGTTAATCACTATAGCGTTTTTCTTTAATAGATTTAAATCCCGTTATTCAAAAAAGATATTATGGATCGTAGGAAGTATTATTATGGCTATAGGGATATTCTTATCAATTTTTAGGATTGAAAATGTATCAATTTTATTTGGTGTAGTTATTATATTTTTTGGTATCACAATTATCCCCCTAAAAGATATTTTGGCAAAAATCAGAACCAAAACCAGTGGTTCTAACTCAAATCTATCACAAAAAGCAAGGGATGAGCCTGAATCCAATTATACTCAAGAAAAATCTAAGGAATATATCTTAAAAGGATTAGATTTTAAAAATAAACAAAAATACCAGAAAGCAATTGATTCATTTGTTCGAGCATTGAAAGTTAATCCGAATTCTGCAGAATCCTGGTTTGAATTAGGACAGATCAATTTTGTTAGAGAACGAATTCCAGAAGCATTAACTTGCTATGAAAGGGCTGTTGACATTAATCCTGCCTATCATGAAGCATTAAAGAGATATAAAGAGGTAAAGCAGATTCTAAAAGATTCTGGAAACGAATAAGATCAAAAATAATCTATCATATTGGTCGTTTTTTTTTATATGAATCATTTAACTCTCATTTTATTTTAATAAAAACAAAAGCTTAATCACTCAAATAAAACTCCCAGAAATATGTGATCTCTACAATGCAAATAACATCAGCAAACAATAAACCTATATTAAAAAAAGGAAATGATTCAAATTTCCGCTCTTATCGGTTTTTTCCACTTTTTGCGATGTGTTTTCTTAGAACTTTCTTCTATGCTATTTATTCTCTAGCTCTTCCCAATATTCTTATTTTCGAGTACAATTTTCCTTCAGGGCTTGTGGGTATAATTTCATCGGTTGGATCCATTGCCTACATCATGGGGCCTTTTTTTGGGAGAAAAGTTACCGAAAAATTTGGAATTAAAAAAACACTCATTTATTCTCAATCAATTGGTGTAATTGCTATTATAATTTCAATAATTTTCATTGATCCAGTAATTTTAATAATAATGCGGGCTATTGATGGATTTTTAACAGGATTTCTCTGGCCTAATGCTTTTAATTTAATTACATCTTGGGAAAAAAGCTGTAAAAATGAAAAGAAAATAAATTTCCTTAGATATTTTAATTTTTCATGGAACTTCGGGCTTATTGGAGGATTCCTTGCAGGGTATATAATTGTACTTCTTTTAGGACAGGATCTCATTGCACTAATAGTTTCAGCATTTTTCGCCAGTTTAATTATTCCGAGTGCATTTTTCCTCGAATCATCCGAAGAATTTGAAGTTTTGGAAGAGCAAGCAGTAGTCTTACAAGATCTGAAACTACGTACTAAAATTATTTCGTATACTTCTTCTTCTCAAATTAAAATCTCAATTTCGGAATCAGTTGATTCTCCAATAGATAAAGATTCCATGGAAATGGTCCCAATTATATTGGCGTGGGGAGGTATTTTATTATATGCATCCACGAAATCCATTTTTAGATTTACACTACCCTATTTCTTTAAATTTGCAGAGATGGATTCCTATTGGGTGTATATTGTTATGTTATTCCAGCAGGTTTTTCAAATAATAGGGCTTTCAATAATTCAAAAATTTAAAAAACAACGTTATGGATACTTTATTGGAGTTTTTATTTTAATTGGGTTCACTTTTAGTTTCCTATTCTCACCTTCAATTTTAGTAATATCCCTTATCAATATCATTGCAGGATTATTGATTGGGTTAGTTCAAGGAGTAACCCAGCGAATTGTTTTAGATCACAGTAAACCTTCTGGATCACGCAAATTTACAATGATAAATGAAATGTTTATGGGAGTTAGCTTCGGAATTATACCACTTATTGCAGGATTTTTAACCGAGTTCAACATTATCTATGATTTCGTATTTCTCTCTGTGGAATTAATAATTATAGCAGTATTAGTGATTATGAGTCATCAAAAACATGTTAATTCCCTTAATTCTGAATGATAATTCTATACCTTTTCGATTTCTTTTTTATTTCTTTCAATCTTATTTTTTCAAAGAATAAAAAGCCTTAATCAATGCGTCTCCGGTGAGCTCCTCATCACAAACTATTTCTTCTACACCAATTCTTTGTAAATGCTTAACATTTTCTCTATGACGTAAGTTAACACAGATTTTTATATCCTCATTAAGACTTTGAATTGTCATTGCAATTAATACTGCAGCAGAATCATCTTCTAGAACAATTAAGGTTTGTTCTGCTTTTTTAACGCCTGCGTTGACTAAAATATCTTCTTGTTCAGGATCCCCTCGGATTAATACTACAATATCAGGAAGATCTAAAGGTCTTTCTTGTATATTTGCAATAAGAACATAATTATGATGGACACCTAATCCACCTGGCAAATTTTCTAGAAAGTGACGCATTTTCTGACTCCATCCTATCAAAACAATATGTTTTTCAAAATTAACCATTTTTTTCCCCAGATTTTTTTTCCACATTTTTACATAAACATATTCTACGAACATTAAAGTTATCCCCAAACCAATCCACATAAGAATGGTTGTTGTATACCATAAAAAAGGGGATTTTGGAGGAACTAAACCTGTTCCCGTATTTGTTAAAATATCGGTGGCCCAATACAACCCTAAATAAAAGTCAATCCCATCTAAATATGAATATATTGCCCCAAGAATAATATTCAAAGAAATTATGATTAAAATTACTTTTAACATCCTACTTCTTATGAGAAATTTAAGAAAAATTACAAATTTATCATAGAAACGTATTTTTGGATATTTTTTTTTATTCATTTTAACTCATTTTAACTCATTTTAACTCAATTGAAATTTATTTGAATCAAAAAAAATTATTCAATTTCCCAAGAATAATCATTTCCCTGGTCTGATACTTTGATACCAGCATTTATTAAAAGATCTCGAATCTGATCGGCAAGTTCAAAATTCTTAGCACTCTTAACATCTTTTCTAAAGTCCAAAATTGTATTGGTCAATTTTTCAAAGCGTTCTTTCCAAATAGAGCCAGATTCATCTTGTTCTTCTTTAATTTGTGGATTTATAAATCCTAAGAAGCTATCAATACCTTCTAAGAACTCAATTAGATCCTCTTTTATTTCTATTGAAATTTGATTTTCTTTGATAAAAATACTCTTATTAAAGTAATTTATCAGTGAAAATAAATACCCCAATGCTTTCGCGCTATTAAAATCTGTATCCATGGCATCGAGGAATTGTTTTTTAAACTCTTCAATTTGATTTTTATGTTCTGAAATACTCTTTACAGATTTACTTTTCACTTTAGTTGCAGAATATTTATCTAAATTCTGATAAAATCTTTGGATCTTCTTTAAACTCAGAAAGGCCTGATCCATTTTATCCATACTAAAATTAATGGGTCGCTGATAATACGAACTTATTAAATAGTATCGTAAAAACACTCCCGAATGGTCTTTTAACATATCCATTAATGATATAAAATTTCCCAGTGATTTTGACATTTTGGTATCATCAATGTTCAAGAATCCGTTATGCATCCAGTAGTTCACAAAAGTTTTACCTGTTGCGCTTTCCGACTGCGCAATTTCATTTTGATGATGTGGACGTTTAAGATCTTTTCCTCCTCCATGAATATCTATTGTTTCTCCTAGATACTTCATCGCCATAACACTACATTCAATATGCCAACCTGGACGTCCTTTACCCCACGGTGAATCCCAAGAAGGTTCACCTGGTTTTTCCTTTTTCCACAAGACAAAATCTTCTATATTTTTCTTATCTTTCGCAAAATCAGATTGAGTAAATTGGTCTTCTTCTGTATCTTGTTCGGAAACATCTTTTTTCTGGAATAGACTTTTATAATTCTCCATTTTACTCGTATCGAAATAAACACTTCCCTGAGATTCGTATGTAAATCCTTTTTTATCCAATTTTTGAATAAATTTTATCATGTCAGGGATTTCATCGGTTGCTCGTGGCTTTACTGTCGGAGATTTTATAAATAACGCTCTTTGCATCTCTTCATACTGTGTAATACTCTCTTGTGCTAATTCGTATATGGAAGTACCGCGCTCATTAGCCCGATTTATCATTTTATCATCTACATCGGTATAATTCATTACGTATTTAACACGATATCCTTTGTATTCAAAATATTTACGAATCAAATCGAATGCAACTGCTGAACGAGCATGACCTAAATGCGGAGCATCATAAACGGTTACTCCACAAACGTACATGGAAACGGCCCCCTTCTTAATCGGTTTGAACACTTCTAACTCGTTTTTTAAATCGTTGAATATCTTAATCATGGCAATATCTTTAAAAAATCAATTGAAAAAATAAAATTTGCGATTTCCACTAGTAAAAATAAAATAATTGAACTCTCGAATTATATCTTCTGGAGATTTAGCTTTGTTTGGTTCTTTTTAAGCCTTTCAATTTCTGTTTTTAATTCGACAATTCTTTTATCCTGCTCAATCAGAGCCGAGAGGAAAACATTTTCAGACAATAACATACGTGCAGCAAGTGACCCCGCATCTGAATGCATTCTGGCATAACGCATTACATTGTCAAAATACTCCCGATCTTCAATCCTCAACCCGCGTCTGTAGTTTGTCCATGAGTTTATCTCTTGATCAAGTGCAATCCGAAATGAAGGTAAAGTTCTTCCCATTTTAATCTAATATCAATTGAAACGAATTGCTTTAAGACAGCACACACCATTGAATTTTAATAACTTAAATTAAACATGAAAATAAAATAGAAATTTATATTCTTTTTGGGTTAATTTTCGAGATAATTCCTTTTTTATATTCAAATTCCACTATATTTTCTTGATTTTGATTATTTGGAATTATTTCAATATGTATTCTTTGTTTTGCAATCGTGAAAATTGCAGTACAACATGTACATACATAAGAACTTTTTTCTATGTTTTCCTCTTCTTTTTCTTTCAGATCTACATGAACATCATTATGTAAAAGGAGTTCTTTAATACCCTTCGAATTAATAGGAATTTTGTTAATTCGATTTTGAAGACTTTTTAAACGTAAATAACTAGAATTTCCTTTCTTATTTTGAATATCTGAAAATTTTGGATGTATATAGTGATTTGTATGAATATAATGTGAATTTACAGGAATTATTGAGTGCTCTTTTGAAGTTGTTTCAATATTGAAAATGGAGAATTCATTTAATGAGAAAATATTATAACCGTATCCCCCCGAGCGGTCTTTGGTTTGTAAAATTTTCAATGCTTCACTCAAATTTTTTACTTCTACAGCTGCCCTAT
>JAUWOE010000099.1 GCA_030612265.1 Promethearchaeum sp. | reverse complement strand
GATCTAAATTAACGGCTTTTGTAATAAAACTTAAGGCTTTATCAAAATCTTGTAAATCAACATACACGTTTCCTAAATTATATAGTGTATTAATGCTATTTTTGTTTCTAGAAAGAATTTTTTCATAACATTTCTTTGCATTTTGAAGATCACCTTTACTAGTGTAGAAAACACCTAAATTTCCTAAAGCAGCTTCGCAATTTTCATCAATAGATATTGATTGTTTTAATCTTTTTTCTCCCCGAATATGATTCCCACATTGAAAATTATGTGCACTAAGAATTGCAATAGAATGAGCGGCATTATTAAATGAGCGATCTTGCTTTTTTTTTTCATATATATGTTTTTTTAAAGAATTCATTTTATTATCTAGCATCAGCATCCATTGTTGGGGAACTCTATCTTTTAGCATTTTTATTACTGAAACACCCTTTTCAGCCATATCTAACCAATCAATATCCATGAAAACATCTGTTATTAAAAACCAGAAACCAGGATTTTGTGGATAATCATGCAATGCTTGGAAAGTAGCAAACAAGGCTTCTTCAAGATTCCCTTGACGCATAGTCATTTGACTTATTTCATGCCATTTCTCATAACTACCTAAAAAATTGGCGACCATTCCCATTCTTGCCGAATTTTTTGCAGAATCTCGATTTTTCATATCTTCTTCTAAAGCTTTTTGATACACGGAGCTGAATCCAATTGTGTCATCAAAATTAATAATTTTTTGTGGATCAAAATAATCTTCAATTAAGATTCTCTTTTTCTTCTGAAAAATAAAAGAACGACCGCATCCAGGACAATCATAAATTGGATCATTTCTAACGATTGGTAATCCACATAATTCACAACGCCCATTTTTGGCTATGCCTATTTTTTTAAACATTTAAATCACTTCATTTTGCATTTTTGAATAACATTTCTTATTTCTCTTTCTGATTAATAAATATTTATGAAATGATTTTTAGTTGAGATAATAAAACAAAAAAAATTTTCATTCTTTGGAAGAATGAATTTTGTTTAAAAAATCAAATCCCAGGTTATAGGATTGAACAAGTTTTTTAAGAAAATCCAAAATTGTGTAAAAAACGGAGCGGGCATAAATTCCGTACATACAACCGGATAATCTGCTAAACTGATTTTATCTCCTGTTAGGGAACATGCCATTGTTAACGCGTTTTTCCAAACAAAAAACATTATTACCAGAGCGATTATAATGCTCAGTATTACTAATAATATTACAATACCCACTATTTTCTTCTTTTCCATTTTGATCCCTTTGTTGAGAACTAAATTTGAATTAATGTAAGATCAAAGTTATATAAAAAACTATTTTTATTTTATTTCAAAAGATTTTATCTTATAATACAAAGAATATATTCAAGGATTTTAAAAAAAAGGAAAAAATATAATATAAACTTGTTCATTTATATGGAATTCACACAAGGTTTGGTCTTTTTGATTTTCTTCTAATTAACAAAATTTTCATTCCAATTCCAATTATAGAAGAAATTAAAAGCAGATACTCAACATATCCGGGGATAGAAGGACCCTTCACAATAATATATTCAGTTTTTTTGATATTTACTAAATCACCGTCCGAGTCAACAACTGTTAATGAAACTGTATAAACACCTTCAGAATTAAACTGATGAACCGGGTTCTTTTCTGTTGAATTTGAAGACCCATCACCAAAATTCCATTGATAATTAAGAGGAGTGTTCCCACTTGTTGTTAGATCTGTAAATTCAACACTCTCACCTTCCTTAATTTCAGTAACGTTTGCCGAAAAATCAACAGTAGGGATAAGATCTGCATTAACTTTTATAACAACATCATTTTTTAGTGAAAAACTTCCGTCAACATCGGATACCATTAAAGTTATCGTATGATCCCCTACTACATTAAATTGATGATCTGGGTTTTTCTCGGTTGAATTTATTGTCCCATCTCCAAAATTCCACTCATAAGAGAGAGGTAGATTTCCACCATATGAAGTATCTGTAAATTCGATAGTTTGACCTATAACAATTTCAGTTGCACTTGTTTCAAAATTTGCAGTTGGGGTTAGTAAAGGAAATGGATATTCATTGTAGATTGTTGATGGGTAAACAAGCGGAAAACTATCAGTTGAATCAGCATCGCCAAAAATTGAATACCCTAAATCCCATATTCCTCCAACATTTGAAGCAGTAGGATTGAAAAGAGAATAATCACCCCAATAATTTCCAATGCTTCCATTATCCCATTCATTTGCTGTTCCATTATCTTGTGCTTGAAGAAAATTATCGGCCATATTATTTAGCCAAATTTGATTATTATCTGCTTCTTCGTATAAATAAATACCAATAAATGAATTAAATGTGATTGTATTTCCTATTAACGTATTGTAATCAGAGTTACCCTCTATGAAAATTCCATTTCCATCAGATTGAGAAATAAAATTTCCAATAAAATCATTGTAATTTGCATAATCGTCTAAATAAACTCCATCAAAGTTATTATCTAAGATATCATTAAAAGAAAATTCATTATAATATGAATACCGCAAATTTACACCATAGATGGAATTATGTGACATTTCATTCCAATAAAATTTATTATGATATGAGTTAATCATTTTCACTCCAATCCCATTATATGAAAAACTACTATTGAAAATTTTAACTTCATTCGATTTTTCTAAGTAAATCCCATATTCACCATTGTAATTTGATGTTAGGTTTAAGATTGTAATATTATACGATTCCATTATCTGTACACCAGATTTATGTGAGATTTCCATATCTTTAATTGTTAAATTTTCACATTGAACTAAAATTAACATCCCAGCTTCTGGTATTCCTTCAATATTTAAATTACTCTCATCTTCATAGTAATAAACAGGTTTACCATCTACTAAATTAGTTGTATCAATGAGATTACCTGATGATTCATAAAATTTTATCCCCTTTTCCATTAAATTATTGGAAAGTGTCATCCCAGAAGCCCAAAATAAATATATATCGAAATTGCCAGATCCAGTGAAATTGTTGCTAATAATAGTAACATAATGCGATTTACAATTTATTCCGTAAAAACCACTGTTTATAATTTTATTACAAGAAATATTATTCAAACTAGAAATGCTACTAAGCTCAATTCCATAATAATCACTGTCTTCAATTTTATTATAAGACACATTATTGAATTCAGATAAACTAAGTAAAATTCCATAATTATTATCTGTGAGATTATTGTATGAAATAACATTATGAGACGAATTATATAGATAAACGCCGTTTTGATTAATACTCCAAATCGATTCTTTATGGGCATCGTTTAATGTGATGTTAACATTAGTGCAATTGTCTAGTTTAATTCCGCTAGAAACATAATCAATAATTGAACAATTTAATATGACTAAATATCGATTTGTATTTCTGATTTCAATTCCTGTTCCTGCTTCATTACAATCAATCTCGTAATCTTTTATCACATGGGCAAAAGCGGGTGTTAATCCAGTAGTTCCATTTGTCGCACAAAAAGTGTCTAATGCTGTATTTCCATCAATCAAAATTGGACTATGACTTGTTGAAGAAAGTGGTACTTTAAGAATTCCATATTCTTTCTCTTTATCTCCTAAAATAGTATTACTATTATAATTTATCAATGAAATCATAATAAATAGAGCAAAAACCAATCCTATTTTCAAAAATTCTTTTTTTTTCATTTTAATCACTGTTATTGAAAGAAAATTACAAAAAAGATGGCAAAAATATTCTTTCGATATTAGGTTGACTTTTTTCATATATAAATGTTATTAAGAAATTTTTTAATTTATTGAATAGTTTGGCTTAGATAATTCCTCAAATCTAAAAATCTTATTAGATTTTATTGTTAAAAGCAAGAAAATTAATATAAATTTAGTAAAATAATATTTAAGGCCAGATTTTTAGTTTTCTATCCAATTATTTATTGAACCCAATAACACTTCTTTTTAAAATGATATAGTGCAAAAAAGAATAGAATCTTGTTAGAAATTAAAAAAATATTATCTGATTACGCGTTTTCCCAATTCTTTCTTATTTTTTTTATCTGATATGGATTTTCATCAAAATTTGCTTCAGGATTAATCAAAAATCGATGTAGGGGATTCAAAATATCTGCGATTGGGGTATCATTATATATATTTTTAGCTAATTCCATCAAACCATTATAACCGATTGGTGGATGATCTAAAAGTTGAGATTCCCAAATTTTTAAATCAGAAAACTCATTATGAATTAATTTTTGATATTTTTCTTGATAACCATATAAATTATCCAGATATTTTGATCGTCCTCGTTCATTTTCCGGGATTAATCGGTTTATATGCAAACTATCTATTGAAATATAAGGTTCTGACATTTTTTTAGCGCGCTTGACCTCTTCAAATGAAGGTTTTTCAGCAATTGATACAAGACGGAGTGAGCCAACACCCTTAATTATTGAAGAAATTCTACTCGATCTTTGTTCCATATCATGAAGAATATCAAGTATATCCTGAGCCAAATTCTTTTTTTCTTCCTTGTCCAGCTTATAATCATCATTTCTCTCATCCTTTATTATCCCTTTTGCCATCCACGCTGCAGGTTTTGCCCATTTGGTTAATTTTTTTATACTATTAAATGAATTTTGAACGGATGACATGACTCTTAAACTAAATTTCATCGATCTTTGTGCATTATCTTGGGGTACTTCAAAGAGTGCAATCATATTACCTGTAGGAGGAAAATCACAAACCAGAATATCAAAAGCAGGAATCTTTTTTCGATCTTCTATCGGTGTGGAATCATCCTGATTAATTCCTTTATATTTCATTTCCTTTTCGCCGATATCAGCCATAGGATTTTCAGCATCGATTATACTCTGGAAGAATAGTGAGTTTTTCATCGCCAGAGGAATATTTTTACTTTGAAGAGAATCCGTAATTATTACTTCAAGATCTGGGATCATTGATATAACTTTCGATGATTTTATCAAAATTCGCGCCTTTTTTGCAAGTTCTCCTGTATATCGTTCAGCATATTTATCAGGATCGGGTTCAATAGCAAATAGATTATCGGTGATTTGGGTAACATCATTCCCAATCTTTTTATCAAAAAGATCGGATAAATTATGAGCAATATCAAATGAAATAAGAAGAATTTTTTTATTTTTTAGCTGATCTGCTAAATATACTGCTGTCGCGGCAGATATTGAAGATTTACCAACACCGCCCTTACCCCCAAAAACGATAAGATTCTCCATTTTATATCCCTATTTTAGATATTATATTTAATTAAAATTAAACAATAAATTTTTTTCTTTCCTCATTTTTTTTTAATAAAATAAAACCTTTATTATTGAAAATTTATATAAAAATTTTCGGTTTGAATGATGATTTTTGATGTTTTTCGGAAAATAAAGGCAAATTTCGAATCAAATCATTCTAAAATTATTTTTCCCAATACATTAATTATTTTTTAAATAAATCGACAACTTTAAGTTGGCAACATTTATATACTAGTAATAATATATGTATCTTAAAGGTTAAAAAAAATGGAACTAAATAGATTTACGATTAAATTACAAGAAGCAGTGTTCAGAGCAAAAAATATTGCTAAAAAGTATAAAAATCAACAAATTGAAACAGAACACCTTATTTATGCTTTCCTCTCTGATCCAGATAATATTACTAATTTCATTTTTCAAAAAACAGGTGCAAATCCCAATCAAATTAAAAATGAAATTGAAAAAGAAATTAAAAGATATCCACAAGTTACTGGAAATACAAGCGAAGTTTATCTTTCCACATCAATAAATAATATAATTAACAATGCAATGTCGATAATGGAAGATATAAAAGACCAATATCTTAGCGCTGAACATATAATCCTAGCTATTTCTAAAGATAATAAAAACAGCGTTGCGGGAATTTTCCTTAGAAATGGATTAACTTATGATAGAATATTACGCGCTATTTCTGAATTTCGCGGAAACCTTAGCATTGATAATCCAAATCCTGAAACACAATACAGACCTTTGGAGAAATACACTAAAAATTTGATAGATTTGGCTAGACAGGGAAAAATGGATCCGGTTATTGGGCGAGATGATGAAATTCGCAGGGTCATAACAATTTTATCCCGCAGAACCAAAAATAATCCTGTATTAATCGGTGATGCAGGTGTTGGAAAAACAGCTATCGTGGAAGGAATTGCTCAAAGAATTTATCATGGAGATGTTCCCGATTCATTAAAAGAAAAGATAGTGTTAAGCTTTGATTTAGGTTCTCTTATTGCTGGTGCTAAATATCGTGGAGAATTCGAAGAACGACTTAAAAGCGTGCTTAAAGAAATAACAAAAAACAACGGGAAATACATTCTTTTTATCGATGAACTACATACTCTCGTTGGAGCAGGAGCTGCAGAAGGTGCCATGGATGCAAGTAATATGCTAAAACCGGCCCTAGCTCGTGGAGAACTGAGAAGTATTGGTGCAACAACAATCAAAGAATACAGAAAATATATTGAAAAAGATACTGCCCTAACGAGAAGATTCCAACCAGTTATGGTTTCTGAACCGACAGTTGAACAAACAATAACAATTTTAAGAGGTTTGAAGGAGAAATATGAAGTGCATCATGGAATCCATATAAAAGACGGTGCATTAATCGCAGCTGTAACTCTATCTTCCCGGTACATAACGGATCGCTTTCTTCCCGATAAAGCAATCGATCTTATAGATGAAGCCAGTTCCCGATTAAGAATAGAATTAGATTCAGTTCCTCTTGAAATGGATGAAATACATCGAAAAATCATACAACTTCAAATAGAAGAGCAAGCTTTAAAAAAAGATAGTGAAAGTGATAAGAATAATCAATTAATAAAATGTCGCGATGAAATAAATCAACTACAAGAAGAGTATGATTTATTAAAGGTACAATGGGAAAAAGAGAAAAATATTATTACAACTATTTCCAAAGTCAATGAAAAAATTGAACAAACAAAAAGTGATGAGGAAAACGCCACAAGAGAAGGGGATTTAGGTAAAGCTGCTGAATTAAGATATGGAAAACGCTTAGATCTACAAAAAGAAAGAGAGAGACTTCAAGAAAAATTAGAAAAATTGACAAAAGATAAAAAAATGCTTCGTCAAGAAGTATCTGAAGAAAATATTGCTCAAATCGTAGCCCAATGGACGAACATTCCCGTGACTCGCTTATTAGAAGGAGAAAAAGAAAAAATACTGGAAATGGAAGAAAGAATGAGGGTACGAGTAATTGGACAGGATAAAGCATTAAATCTTATTTCTAATGCAATCAGGCGCGCTCGTTCGGGAATTCAAGATCCAAACCGACCAATCGGTTCTTTTATCTTTTTAGGTCCTACTGGTGTCGGAAAAACAGAGACTGCCAAAGCACTTGCAGAATTTTTATTTGATTCAGAAGATGCAATTATACGTATAGATATGTCGGAATACATGGAAAAACATAGTGTTGCACGTTTAATAGGTGCACCACCAGGTTATGTGGGATATGACGAAGGTGGGCAACTCACTGAAGCCGTTAGGAGAGCACCGTATTCGGTTATATTATTTGATGAAATTGAAAAAGCGCACCATGATGTTTTCAATATACTACTTCAGGTTCTGGATGATGGGCGTTTAACAGATGGTAAGGGTCGCACTGTAGACTTTAGGAACACAATTCTTATTATGACAAGTAATATTGGGGGGTCATTGATTGCGGAACATAAAGGAGATTTAAATGAAGACCTTATATCACAAATTAAGAGAATGCTAAAAAACTATTTTCTTCCCGAATTTCTCAATCGGGTGGATGATATTGTTATATTCAATTTCCTTTCAAAAGAGAATATAAAGAAAATTGTTGATATTCAGATTCGGGAATTAAATAAGATCCTTACTGCAAAAAAAGTAAAGATCGAATTATCAAAACAAGCTAGAGAAAAATTAGCGGATGCTGGGTTTGATCCTGAAAACGGTGCAAGACCCCTGAAACGAGCAATTCAAAGATATATTCAAGATAAATTAGCCACTGCTTTATTGAAAGGTGATATTCAAAAAAATCAAACTCAGTTGATTGATGTTGACAAATCGGGAAATTTTATATTCAAATAATATTAGATTTCAATTTTTTTTTTTTCTTAAGTTTTTCACTAAATTTCCAGGGAATCTATAAGAGAAATTAAGGGTGTTAGAATAAATTGAATTCGGTCCCTTACTTGCTTAGATATCTTTTTGAGAGTATCTTTTCCCGTAGAAGTGATTTTATATTTTCTTTGCTTTCGTCCGGTAGAAGATTGTTCAGATGAGACTAAACCCATATTTTCCAGTCTTCGCAATTCGGAATATAGAGTACCTGATTTAAAACTAATACGATTATTCATTATTTCTGGTACCAAATTCATCAATTCATATCCGGTAATGCTTGGAGTTTTACAAATTAATGCGAGAAAAATGGCCCTTGTTAGAGGAACAGGTTCATGGTGACTTCTTATTGATTCTGTTGAATTATTGGAATTCTGTTTTTCCTGCTTTTCCATTTTTTTACACCTTAAAATTTAAATGAAAATAATAAAAAAATGCCTTAGACTGCTGGCATCATATTGATGTATGCACTCAAGGCTAATACTGCAACACCAACAAGTATATTAATGATTAAGATAATCATATTAAGTTTTTCTTTTACTGGAGGAGCAAGATTATCAAGCTTATCAATTATTAAACTTCGGAAAATGCTAAGAAGAATCATTAAGATATATAATATATGCTTGATGCTCAATATTGTTGTATATGTATTTCCAAATGTAAGAAATCCAGTTGATTGACCTGATTGTTTCGCCATTAATAATCCAGTTAGAATCAAGCCGACCATGCTTATATAAACAAAAACACTCATTTTTTTCTTAATGGTTGCAATTGTTTGTTTAGTTTCTTTTGATTTGCCCAAAACCTTCATAATTGAAGGAAATACGGCAAAAGCTAGCGTTAACATTCCACCTATCCATAAGGCTGTAAACAGATTATGGAGAGTTGTTATAATTATTGGAACAAATGGAGTTGCCATAGTAGTCACTTATTATTTTTAATATGTAGCTAATTGATATGTAGCTAATAAATATATTGATGTATTATATAAAAATTTTTTTGAGGTGTGGTTATACAAAACCTATAATAGTTAAGGCAAAACCTTTTTTGGTTGAATTTCTTTAATAAATATAAGAGGGTTAGAAAATCTAAGCCTTTAATTCACCTATGTAATAGCTTTAACTTAATTATTTGAAGCGAAAACTATAAGTGAACAACGTTTCATATGAGAAATAAGATATAACGTTAGAATATGTAATAAAATCATCAATTGTCAATTATTAATTAAAAATTAAAATGTTATTTAAGAAAATAATCGATTAATTACGGAAGAAATTACAAAAATAATTCAAAACATAAAAATTGCAAAAAAACAATAATATTCAATTAAAAGAATGTAAAATTACGAAACTTTACAACAAAAGGGGCAAGACCTCAAAATAACTATAAAGGTTAATAGAAGAAAAATCTTCAAATATAACAAAACAAATGAAATTATTACGAAAAATCACGATAATTTAACCCTAGGCAAAAAATCTTTGATTTAGCTCAATTTAATAAAGTAATATTAAAAAAGAGAGCATATAATTGCAAAAATCCAATGGAAAAATTAAAATAACAAAAACAATCTGAAAAATTGTAAAATTTGTTTCATTTGGAATTGCATAAGTAAGATTTAACGAGTCATAGATTTTAGACAGGAAATTATCTAAAGCATTTTTCCTATTAACGCAAGTGGATTATATAAAGAGATTTTAATAATATTAATCTTTACAGACTTTCATCAAAACATTAGATGACGATTTTGAGTTATTTCCTAAGATAGTTGAATTATCGTTGTTTTCAAAGCAAAAACAAGCAAAGTGAAAAAAATGACACGAGGAATTAACGAATCGATAGATGCAACCTCAACATCTGCCAAATATAACATAGTCGCTTCATTTACGGTGAACGGAGTAGTAGAAGTTCAAGACGTAGTGGGAGCGCTTTTTGGGCAAACTGAAGGTTTATTTAACGATTTGGAATTACGAGAATTACAAAAATCAGGTCGAATTGGAAGAATAGTTGTTAACGCTGAATCAGATAATGGCAAAACAATTGGAGAGATTATAATACCTTCAAGCCTAGACCGCACTGAAACAGCAATTTTAGCAGCAACAATGGAGACAGTTGATCGAGTAGGACCATGTACAGCTTTCTTTCAATTAAACGAAATAAAAGATTTACGTGAATCCAAGTTAAAGAGAATTGAAGCACGCGCAAAGGAGCTTCTAAAAGACTGGAAATCGCTATCAGCAGATAAACCCAAAATATCATCTAAAATTAAATCTGCTCTTGAACGAGAGTCTGTTATTATGTGGAAAGGGTTACCTGCAGGCTCAGATATCGATTTAGTGGAAAGTGTAATTATTGTTGAAGGTCGGAATGATATTCAACAATTGTTTAAAATAGGGGTTAAAAATACCATTGCAGTGAATGGGACTTCGGTTCCAAAAGTGATTATTGATTTAACACATAAAAAAGAATGCACTGCTTTCTTGGACGGAGATAGAGGTGGAGATATGATACTAAATGAACTATTACAAGTATCTAAGATTCAATTTTATGCACGAGCCCCCCGAAATATGGAAGTTGAAGAATTACCACCAAAAGAGTTAGTTAAATGTCTTCAACAAAAGAAAACAATAGAATTTTTACTCAAAGAGCGAAAAAATCGCGATGAACGTAATGATAACCGTGATCGAGATCGAGATCGATTTCAACAGAATAGAGAGCGAAATAGAAACATTAGAGATCGAAAACCAGACATAAACAGAAGCATAAGCAAATACTCGAGAGATAATTCCAGAAATTCTAATTTTCGATCATCATCAACATCATCATCATCTCGGAGTTTTTCAGGTAACCGTTCATCATCTCGGAAACCTTCAGCTTTAGATGGTTTACCGAAAAGTACATTGAATACTTATGTAAAAGATTTAATTTCAAGTAATCAAGCGATTGGACTTGATGACGAATATAAAGAGATATATCGAACAAGCAATGTTAAAATCTTTAACGAATTAAATGAGAAATTAAAAACGGTAATAATGGACGGTGTAGTTACTCAAAGATTTCTGGATGAAGCTATAAAAAACAAGATTAAGAGGGTAATTGCGGTTAATATTAAATCAAGATTGAGATTTCCTGAAAGAACTGATATAGAACTCTTCTATTTCAAAGATTTTTTCAATCATAATTAAGCAAAAAAAAAAATTTCTTTTTTCTTTTTTCTTTTTTCTTTAAAGAATATTTCGCATTAATATTTTAAGTTAAAATATTAATTAAATCGGATTTATGTCCCTAAATATGCCTTTTGGATTACATTTGAGATTAACTGTATTAGATATGATAGCCCCCCGACTATAGCAACTCCAATCAGGCATACTTTAAGAATTGAGAAATACATTTTACGTGTGGGCTTAACAGCAACTTTTAAAATTCTCTTACTATTTAAAAAGAATTTTTGAAGTCTGTTCATCGTTGCACTAGGAGAATCTTTTGATACTGCGGACATTGATGATCAAAAAGTATTATCATTTTAATTTTTTTGTGAGACATAAATTTGTTTCAAAAAAACATAAAAAATTTGGATTTAATTTTAAAATTACTTGGAACCGATTAGGATGTCCATAAACCATTTTGGGTCAAAAGAGAGCAAGTCATCATATCTTTGGCCTATCCCAACATAAATAATTGGCTTTTTTGTAATATATGCAATAGAAAGAGCAGCTCCACCTTTAGAATCAGCATCTAATTTTGTTATAATTGAAGCATCAATTTGAACTGCGTTATTGAAGGCTTCAGCTTGAACAAGTACGTCATTTCCTGCTAGAGAATCACCAATAAAAAGAGTTAAATCTGGTTGATTAACGCGCTTAATCTTTTTCAGCTCCTCCAACAAATTTCTGTTAGTTACTTGCCGTCCTGAGGTGTCAATAATCACAGAGTTGATCTTTTTTGCAAAAGCATGGTCGATGGCGTCGTAAGCTACAGAAGCAGGATCTGCATTATAAGGTTGTTTTATTAAACGGGTGTTAAGAGCATCCATGTGTTTTGAAAGTTGTTCTATAGCTCCTGCCCGAAAGGTGTCTGAAGCAGCTACCACAACAGAAATATCATTTTTTTTAAAAAGATTAACCAATTTAGCAATTGTCGTGGTTTTACCTGTTCCATTTACGCCTAATACCATTATTGAATATGGTTTATTCATATTTGGACGTTTTTTTATAGTTTCAATTAGATTAAATTGATTTTCCACATTTAAAATTTCAAAAATGGCTTCTTTTATAGCATTTTGGAGTGTACTTTTTTTAGAAAAAGATCCTACTTGTGTTCCTTCTAGATTTTTTTTTGTGATTTCAACTATTTTTTCAGCGGCATGAACTGCAACATCATTTCTTATCAAAGTCATTTGTAAATCTTTGAGAATTTTATCCATATTTTTTTCAGTGAGCGTCGTTGTGAATATGTTTGTTAACCCTTTTTTCATTTTTTTAAACATAATATGTCCTTCTCATATGAATTATTTTGAACAAGTTTTAGCGCTGATTGAATTGTAATTTAATTTCTTGTATTTTTACTGATATATCGTTAAAATTTTCAACAAGTTTTGCATGAACTTTGTTATTAGCTTCTAATCTTTGCTCCATTATTTTTATACTTTCTTCAAGATTTTTTTCTATAAACATATCCCTTGAAATAGGAATAATCATTTTATCGGGTTCTATAATTTTTGCTCTAGCAAATGCATTAGTTCCAATTGGAATGATAATTTCATGATTTTTTTCCGTGCTTTGAAGTTCTTCCATAGTTTTCTTTGATATGGAAATACCTGATATTTGGTTTTCAGTTAACATCAGTTGTTCTGAAATATTCTTTTTTTGTTCTTCTAAAAGTTGAACAACATAAACCATTTGAGAAATTTCGGCCGAATTTGGTGGAGGATTATTACTCATAGTAATCAAATTTTAATTATTTTAATTATTTTAATTATTTTAAAGATTTGAAAGATTTGAACGATATTTTGCATAAAATATACTAATGGAAACTAGGAATTAGTAAAGAAAAAAATTAGTTTGTTCAAATTTTATTCAATTTGACTTAAAGATCGAATGTACAAATCATCGCATTCTTCAATTGAAACAGTCTTTATTTCGGTTATTGTTATTTTACGCCTTAGTAATCTTACAGACGTAACTATAGAAAGTGCTTTTTCAAGAGCATTTTGTTCGTTTGTTGCTCTGACAAACTTGGTGAATTGAAATTTTTGGAACTTCTTTGTATATTTTCCCGATATTTTATAAATTTGAATTTCTGCTGCCATAGTTCTTCATTTCTTTATGAATCTTTATTTTAATATTTTTTTTAAAAGTATCATCATTTTAATTTTTTTTTATTCGAGATTTAGTATCTCCATCATTCTTTGCAACTCGGGACCAGTTGATTCTCGACCAAAAATTGCTTCAGAATCGTTAGTAATAGCTCCACCACCCAAATAGGGGCTTCCACAATTAACAGTACTAACATCAACT
>JAUWOE010000063.1 GCA_030612265.1 Promethearchaeum sp. | reverse complement strand
CCATCATAACTAGACTGCCTCCTCTCTCCCATCATAACATCACTGCAGAACGAAGGAGCCTGCTCCGAAGTGAGGCTATCCTTTAAACCAGTTTTCGGTTGTCAGATATCAGTTATAAATTGGATTTTAATATATACCCTCCATCCAGTGGGTAAACCCACTGATTCGGGTGTCCCTTTATGAGATTTATTATATAGAAGCGGATTATCTGGATAATCTGATGGTATTGGTGTAGTGGTTGGTGGATTTGTGGTATTTTAGATGAGATATATGCAGTAAAACTCACTATTCCTTAGCAAAAATGGTTTGTGGCTTGGAATCGCCAACTTTTAACTAAAATATAGTGAAAATGATGATATTCAATCAATATCTCTTTGATTATTTAAGAAATCATGAAAATATAATAAAAAAATAATCAGACGGCTTAGATGAAGGAATATTTGCCAAGATATTCTACAAATCAGCCGTAGATTTGCTCAATCTCTATTTTTTTTTATAATCTCCATTTTCAGATTTAGGAATTATACTTCCAAAATGGAGCTGAGCATAAGCAGCTGCAAAAAATGTAGTTCCTATTCCCCAATCAACCGTTGTAAGGCCAACTGTTCCTGCGTTCCAACCTTGATGCCCATAATTCTCATAAGCTACTCCAAAATCTTTTGTGCGAACTAAATGAAAATTCCCTGGTGCGATTTTTTTATTAATAGGATTTAAAATTAATGGAAAAGAAGCCTTTAATGCGGTAATTCCTCGAATTAAATGATCCGGTCTATGAGAAAGTGCGTAATATTCCAAATAAAGTCGGGAAAAGCAAGCTTGCCTAATGTCAGACCATTCCCCATCAATATTCATTACTCCAAATCCACCAATAAGATGAACATCTAAAAATGGAGGAGACCACATTTGTTGAAAGAGAGATAAGTAATCCAGTAAGCCAATTCCCAAATCGAGATATTTTTTTTCTGAATTTGTGATAAAGAGCAATCTATACATCTCTATTGCCCAAGAGATGCATAAATTATTTTGCGGTCCCAATTTTGGAGGGTGTTTAAATTTTGGATGAACTCGATCAAACATTGGACATGAATATTTTGATTCAAAATCTACCCATCCGTTAACTGGAATGATTTCAAATTCTATAAATTGAGCGATTTTTTTTGAAGACTCAAGATACTCTTCCTTAGGGACTGTTTTATACAATTCAAGTAGAAACATACCTACAGCTCCAGATTCTGCACTATTTTGAAGAGTATCATCTGTACTTTTTCCATTTTTATTAACATAAGAAGGAATTGCACCTGATTTTAATTGGCAATTTAATAAAAACTCAGCAAGATCTTGACATCTTTTTATTGTTTCTTCTGATATTTTACCTTCTAAATCGCGCTCGAATTTTAATAGCCAATAAAGTGCTAAAGCCATGTCAGCCGTATGGAAACTATCCGAAAATTCAAATGCCTTACTACTATTTATCCATAATATTTCTCCCGATTCTTGAGGTAAGCAAATGGCGGGAAAATATCCATTATTTGGGGTATTGATAAGTAAATTTTTCATAGATAATGCTTTTTCTACATAATCCGAACGGTTCAATTGTTTTCCCCAATAAAATAACCCATAAGCGGTTCGAATCTGCATAAACCAAGCGGTATTCCAGATATATTTCGGGAATTTAGGGGCGAAAAGACTTAGTAGAAATCTCAAAATCCAATATATTGTTTTATTTTGATACCATTTGTGAAGCATTCTATACGAGAGCTGCCATTGACTTTCCGCCATTTTTTTCAGTTTTTCTGGTGTTATAGAGAAATATTTACCTCGACCACCTCCCGTAAATGATCGCATCATCATTCCCCCACAGATTTTTTCATTCAGCACAAATGAACACCACCCATTAAAATTATCAAAATAACGATCCATACTATATTCTATATATTTTGCGATGGATTGTAGAAGTGGAGGACTTTCAAACCGAGAAGAAATAATTGGATATTTATTATAATCAACAGGCCATTGAGGGTAAAAATAGTGGAAATATTCTCTAGTATATCGAAACAGCGTAAATTGGGATATTTGATTAAGGAGAGTATTTCGATTTCCTTTGACAAGTAAAAAATATAATGTAATGTTCAATTTTTGACAAGAGTTTAATGTTTTTTTTAAATAAGCGGTTTTATTTGTACGTTTAAAGAATACATGCCCATAGGATTTCTGAGAACAGATCCCAAATTTAGCTGTGTAATCATTGCTGGATTCTGAAAGATGCATATATTGGCGAAGGGGTGAAGGCGTGGAATTATTCATGAAATCAGGTAGAATTCCAAAAGAGTATGAATTATTTTCAAATAGAATGCAAGGATTTCGAAAAACATGTTCTCCGACGACATCTTCAGGATTTGGTGTCAAATGTGGTATCCAGAAACATTCATTTTCTTTAGGTATAATAAAACTCAGGTTTGGATCTTTTAGATTTAGCGTTTTTTTTGCTTGAATAGTGAATCTTAACACCACTAGAGAATATTTTATATGAGATGATAAGTCAAATTTCCATGAACAAAGAGCTGCTTCATTTTCAGCTTCAATAGTAATACTTTTTTTCTCTTTTACTTGAAATTTCCATTTGATTTCTCCTTGATGGATAATATCTGGATTTGATTGTTCTAGACCAAATTTAAAAGTAGATTTTAGAATAAATGAATCTGGATTAATGGAACCTTGCTGAGTAATTAAGAAATGAGATTTTGATGGATTTTTTTGATTTTGCGCAATTATTATATTCCAATTATCAATATTTAATTGAATTTTTTTCATTAAAAATATTTAAACGTATTAAATAAAAAGTATTCACAATTGATGAAACTATAAAATGAAAATAACCAGCATTGACATTTTTAAAATGGATATGAAATTATCCTATATATGTGCTGTATCCCTCGGATCCATTCCATCTGCTGAAAATATTCTGATCAAAATTAATACAGACATGGGAATCCATGGATGGGGAGAAGGAAGTCCCTATTCCTTTATTACGGGAGAAACTCAAGCCACATGTATTGAAGCAGCTAAATTTTTAGGTAAATTATTGATAGGAAAGGATCCCACAGCCATTGAAGAAAACCTTACTCTAATCAAAAGATATCTTCCCACTCACCCTTCGGTGAGATCTGCTTTTGATATGGCAATGTGGGATGTTTTAGGAAAAGAATGTAAACAACCCGTATATAAAATATTGGGAGGAAAAAATCGACAGTTAAGAACAGATCAAACCATGGGGCACGAAAATTCTGTCGAAGATGTCCAAAAATTAGCTAAGAAATTTCTTGATCAAGGCTTTAATGAGATAAAAATGAAAACTGGAAGACCGGGTAAAACGGATTTTAACCATGTAAAAGCGGTCAGAGATTTGGTGGGGGAAGAAATTCAGCTCAAAGTTGATTCAAACCAAGGATGGAATCTTGCAGAATCTTTGAATAATGCACGCCTAATGGAATCGCTTGATTTGATGTATTTTGAACAACCATTACCGGTGTGGAACTTAGATGATATGATAAGACTTAGAGAAAAGATTAATATACCAATTTGTGCTGACGAATCCGTGTTTGATGAATTCGATGCCTTTAAGATTTGTAAACTAGGTGCAGCAGATTATTTAAATATTAAGCTAGGCAAGTCTGGTGGAATCCATACAGGATTGAAAATCAATGCAATTGCTGAGTCATATGGTGCAAAATGTATGATTGGATGCTTCACTGAAAGTCGATTGGGGCTAACTGCCGCAGCACATCTCGTCTTGGCGCGTCCAAATATTATCTTCCTTGACCTTGATTCTGCTTTAATACTTGGTGAAGATCCTATAATTGGGGGGATGAAATATGGAGAAAAAAATAAAAGCTTTATCAGCGTTGGAGAGAAACCTGGATTAGGAGTAGAATTAAAAGAAGAATATCTCCAAAAATGGAAAAGCTTTAAAGTAGAATAAATCATAAAGTGATGAATAAGATGCAAGACTTACGTTATCAAAAAAATAAATACTCACAAGATGATATGATTAAACATTTGAGTTCTTTTGAGTTAAAACCAAAATTTTCTGTTGGAATCTGGTATTTCTCTCCTGGAGGAGGGCGTTTTCATGATCGCTTTGTACCTGAAATGACAGTTGAAGAAAGAATAAATCTTTTGGCAGAAATGAAAAATTTGGGAATAGATGGCGTAGAAGCACATTATCCTAATGAAATTAATGAAGAAAACGTACATTTATATAAAAACCTTGAAAAAGAGACAGGAATTAAGGTAGTTGGAATCCCATTTGCACATTTTTATGATAAACAATTTGAATTTGGAGCGATGTCAAATCCAAACCCTGAAATTCGAAAAAACGCAATAAATATCGCAATTGGGGCAATGAAACTTGCAAAAGAAATAGGAACACCAAATGTTATTAGTTGGCCTGGGATGGACGGCTATACTTATGATATTGGAACCATTTATCCTTGGATGTGGGAGTTTTATGATTCATCAATGGCAAAGGTTATTGATGCCGTACCCGGTGTGAGAGTTGCATTAGAACCAAAACCTTACGAGCCCGCGATTAATAATATTTTTAGAACTACCGCCGAAGGTATTTTAGCAGGTCAAAGAATCGAAGCTAAACTTAAGAATGAAGTTAATAAAAAATATCTTGATGAAGGCCATACAATTTTCGGATTGAACCCAGAATTTGGTCATGTTCGTATGGGTTACGAATCTGCTGGTGCAGCATATGCGCTTGTTGGGATGCATGGGCGATTAGCACATGTTCATCTTAATAGTCAACCTTTGGGTAACTTTGATCAAGATTTAAATGTAGGAGTAGTTGATATTCAGCAAAGTTATGCTATGCTTTATGTACTAAAAATGATGGGATATAAAGAATATTTCGGCATTGATATAAACCCTGAACATATGCCAGTGCAAACTGCAATCGAGATAAACATAAAAATGGTTAATAAAATGCTGAATAAATTGGATAACTTGCCTCACGACAAGATAATCGAGTCTTACCTTTATCCTTCGAAAAATCGAGGAACTTTGGAAAAGATCCTGATGGAATATTTGTATTAATTTTAATTACGAAACTTTTTTTCCTTCATTATCTCTTAGTTCTTCAAAAGAAAGATCAGAATTGGAATTAAATGAAATTTTCTTTGAAGGATATTCAGAAATTATAAATCCAGCAGCAATTATCATAAAACCAATCAAAATTTTAGTTGTCAGCACACCATTTACTAGGATAATACTTGAGATTATTGCTACAACCGGGCTGAGTAAGGTTAATAATACAATATTTTCAGATCTGATCTCTTTGTTTGCCAAAGCAGAATTCCACAATAAATATGTGATCCCAATACAAATAAATCCAAGATAAAACAAGTTCAACCATTGCCCCCAATTCAACTGAATTATTTCTTGAGATACGTTTGTAAAAAAAGATAAGGGGATAAAAATTAATGCTCCGATTAAAATGATAGAAAATGTTATATGAATAGGTTTTTCTTTCATTGTGACAGGTTTGATAAAAGCGGTATATCCTCCCCATAGTATAAAAGAAATTAATGAAAATAAATCGCCAATCAATGTAGAACTTGAAAAACCTAAATTTCCATCAACTAAAAGAATTAAAACTCCAATAATTGTCAAGAACAATCCGATTAGAAATCTAAATTTGGGTTTTTGCTTGAAGAATATTAAATTGAATATCACTACCCAAAATATTTGGGTATTTGAAAGAATGGATTGATTTATCGGTGTTGTTAGCCCTAATGACCAAAATTGTAATAAGAATGGAATAACATAGAATAATACTCCGATGAGAATGAAGGATGAAAAATTTCTCTTAAAGACCTTAAACCATTCTTTCAATTGATGAGTCAATACAATATAAGTAAGGATTGCCAACACACCAAATAATGATCGAATTGCCGAATAAGTAAAGACATTTAAGGGTTCAGGGGTTACTTTTATTGACAAAGGAAATGTAAATCCCCATAAGATCATTGAAATTATCGCATACAAATATGCTCGGGCCTTGCTCATTAATAAATTCCTTGGTTAATTACTTGAAATACAAAATTTAAAAATATATAATGAGAATTTAACTTTATTATTCTATTCGTGGTTAAAATGAAAAACTTATTTGCGGGATTAGATGTTTCAACTCAAAGTTGTAAACTGATTGTGATTGATTTAGATCTGAATAAGATAGTATTCAATTCATCACTTAATTATGATATAGATCTTCCACAATATGATACAATTAACGGAACACGAAAAAATGCAGGTTTTGGAGTGTCTGAATCTGATCCAAATATGTGGATTGAAGCAATAAATGTTTTATTTGGAGGACTCTCAAAAGAAACTAATTTAATCTGTGACATCAAGGCAATTTCTGTTTCTAGTCAACAACATGGGCTTGTTACAATTAAATTTGATGGTTCTTTATCGCGTACTTATTCTAAACTATGGAATGATTTTTCGACTTCAGAAGAATGTGAAATACTAACAGATAGTGTCGGTGGTAAAGAAAATATGATAAAATTAATAGGCAATACTCAACGAACCGGTTATACTGCTCCAAAAATCCTTCATTTACTAAGACACGAACCTGAAAATTATCGAGAGACCACAAAAGTATTTCTAGTTCATAATTACATTAATTGGTTTCTTACAGGCGGAAGAAACGGAGGAGTTGCTTTAATGGAACCAGGAGATGTATCAGGATCTGCTTTATGGGATCCAGTTTCAAAATCTTGGGCTAAAGAGATAATTAATGCAATTTCTCCAGATTTAATTAAAAAACTTCCTATTGTAAAAGACTCTAGAATTCCACTTGGGAAATTCGGAAAAGAATTTGTTGATAAATTTGGTTTTTCTGAAGATTGTCTAATCGCATCCGGTTCGGGGGATAATATGATGGGAGCTATAGGTACGGGAAATTTCGTTGATGGCATTGTAACAATTTCCTTGGGAACAAGTGGAACTGCTTATACTTGTATGAACACCCCATTTGTTGATCCTGATGGAGAAATTGCTTGTTTTTGTGATGCCACTGGAAAATACTTGCCGCTTTTATGTATATCTAATTTAGCAAATGGATATGAAGCAATCCTAAAGAAATTTAATATAGATCATGATTCATTTAATGAAATAATTGATAAAACAGATCCATGTAATAACGGAAAGGTTTTAATCCCATGGTATAAAGGTGAACGAACACCCGATCTGCCAGAAGCTGCACCAGTATATTTTGGATTTGATGTGGATGATTTTACTAAAGAGATACTTTGCCGTGCAGTGTTAGAAGGACATATCATGAATCTTTATGAGGGATTTACTAAGCTTCCAATAATTCCTATAGAAATTCGCTTAACTGGAGGCATTTCAAAATCAAGAGTATGGTGCGAAACTATTGCAAATATATTCAATTGTAATGTAGTTCCAGTTCTAGGTGAAGGAGCTGCATTAGGAGCAGCAATTCATGCCGCTTGGACATACTTCCCAAAAAAATCTATGAATGAAATTGCTGATCCTTTTATCCAATTTGATGAAAAAAATAGAATCGAGCCATCTCCTAAAATTGTAGAAAGATATTCTCTCTTTAAGAGACTTTATATTGCGATATCTAGAAGAATCAGAGGTTTAACCGGTGAAAATCCCTTTAATCTTGTTGCAGAATACAAGAAAGAAAATGAAAAAATGTGAAAATAAAAAAATTTATATAATTTCTGTTTGCTTTATATTCAAAATTGGGGGAGTTTGAATTTCTAATTCTAATTTTGGTCTATCTAGCGGTATATATGAGACCTTAACTTTAAAAATATCGCCCTCTATATGTCCGTCAAATAAAATTTCTCCCAATTCATCATGTAATTCATATTTCATTTTCCCATCTAAATTTGGATAAGCAAGTAATGTAAGTTTATTGGGGATTTCATCAGATATATATTGCATTTTTTCTCCAAGCGGTAATATAGTTCCTGCTTTTACCAATATTGGGATTTTATCTATGGGAATATTTTCCATGTTTATCCAAACAGGTCCTTTAATTGATTCACCTGTCCAAAAATCATACCATTCACCCGAAGGAATATACATCTGACGTGAGTCTTCTTCAGTTAGCAGTGGTGCTATGAGGAGGATTTCGCCAGACATGTACTGGTCTTCAATATGATAACAATTAGGATCATCTGAGTGATCGAAGAATAAAGTTCTCATCAAAGGGTGGCCATTTTGTGCTGCTTTAATTGATTCAGAATAAAGATAGGGGACAAATTGATACCGTAATTCTAATAATTTGCGAACAATGTCTTGCGTCTCCTTTGAATAATTCCATGGTTCTCTAAATTTTGGACTACATCCATGGAATCGAAAGTGAGATTGGAAAAGAGACAATTCTACCCATCGGATGTATAACTTATCATCGGGAATCCCCATAAATCCGCCCACATCTTGACTCCAGAACGTAAAACTACATAATCCCAAACTTAAACCACCACGAAGTGAGCATAACATATTTGGGAAATTTGACGAGTTATCACCAGACCAATGAACAGGATAACGTTGAGAACCCGCATATGCACTTCGCGCCCAAATTAATGCTTCACCTTTTCCAAAGTGATCCTCTGTTGCTTCAAAAACGGCTTTATTATACAACAAAGGAAACAGATTATGCATTTCACGTCCTGAATATTGCATAAATTTTTGATGTGGTTCAATTTGTTCACCAAAATCTGCCTTAATTATTTTCGCTCCGAGTTTGAATAGTGAAGTAATTTTATCTTGGTACCATTCTATACTCTTTTGTTTTGAGAAATCTATAACATGATGCGGGCCAAAATAAAGAAACATAAATGGACCTCGATTTTTAGCAAATATTTTTTCTTTCTTTCCTTCTTTAGAAAGTGCTAGACTATCATTAACATAAGGACATTGCCATAAGCTTATTTTAAACCCTAAATCTGAGCAAGTTTTAAACATTAATTCGGCATTGGGAAATCTTGCTTTATCAAATTGCCAATCACATGCCCATTCATGAGTAAACCAATTAGTATCAATATGAATGATATCGCATGGGTATTTCTCTTTCCTAATTCTATTTGCTAAGTCAATAACTTCTTTTTGGGAACCATAACTTAGACGGGACATCCAAACACCAAAAGACCACCTTGGGGGAATACTTGCTCGACCTGTTAGAGCTGAATAATTCTTAAGTATTTTTTTTGGAGTAGGCCCATAGAAGAAGAAGTAATCAATTATATCATTTTCAACTGCCATTTGAAGTTTTGATACTTCCTTTGTACCTATCCAAAATGTCATCGGATTGTAATCATTAAAGAAAACTCCATAACCACGGGAACTTAAGTAAAAAGGAATGTGTTTGTAAGCTCTGCTTGTTGTATTTCCAGTGCCTTCAAGATGCCATAATGAAATATTTTGTCCTACTCTATTTAATGCACCGTATTTCTCTCCTAATCCAAATATTGATTCATTGGGATATAAATTGAAATTTTCAACCGCATACATCCTTTTAGGCTTTCGATTTTTAACAAAACCCAATGGAAATGCATCAGTAGCCGTTGCAAATTCATCATGTGTCTTACTTCCCGATTCAGTTATTATATGCCCATTGTGATCATAAATCTGAATTTTAAAATCCTCCTTAAACACATGAATTTGAATTGCAGATGTAGATATAATATATTTGCCATCTAGTTCTTCAAATTTAGTTTTCAAGGATTCATACGTAATATCTGCACAAAGCATTGGTGTATTGTGCAAAGGAACCTTGTCCTTCATAGCAAGTCTAAGGCGATATGTAGTCTCTGTTAGAACATCAATTTGCAAAGTGCAATCAGTAAATTTCACTTTCTCATCAGTGAGATATTCCAGATAATCAATGTTGAGATTGCGATTTTGGATGATATTATAACCTTTTGCTTGAAATATGAACGAATTTCTGTTCTTTTCTTTCAATTTGATTTTAAGAATAGAAATAGGTTTGCGAGCAAGGAATTTCCTTATAATTGTGAAAATATCAAAAACCGCCGTTGCATTATAATCAAGGGGGTGATCTGTTAAACCATAGATTAAATTTGGTTCAGAATGATACATGCATTTCTTTTTAAATTTTGGATAACGCACTCGGTTTTTTATAATCCACCATAACAATTTTCCATAACTAATCTCCATAAAAAAATTTAAGATATTTTACTAAAAAATGTTTGGGCATTTTTCCAGTAAATTTTTTCAAGGATTTCTAAAGGAAGATTAAGTCCATTTATGTTCGTTCCCAATTTATTTTCAGGATCGGGAAATGGAAGTGGTACTCCTTGGAGATTTGTTTCTAATAACACTTGATAGGTTAAATATCGCGTAAAATAATATTCAGGAATATTACTTCGACTCTGTCCCCCGAAAGATAAGTCGGTTCCCCATAAAATCCTATCGGAATACTTTTTAAAAAAGGTGATAATGTCAGATCGTCTACGGGAAAATTCCCTTGCCATCCACCGAGCCGAGCTCGCATCCACGTAGAAATTAGGATATGTATCGACCCACCTACCAAGGTTTTCTAAATGTTCGGGTTGAGCAGCAAAATGTGCCCCTAAAACTTTCATTTTGGGATGGGCTTGTAAAACCTCCTCAAGATCTTGAAGATGAGTCTTCTTTGACCCATATTTTGATTCTGGTTGATATTTTTCCTCATACCAGAGGTCCGGATCACTATTATGAATGAGAAAAATGAGCCCTAAATCCTCGATACGAGAATAAATGGGTTCAAATATGGAGCTGGATAACTTAATTTTTTCGACGGGGATCTTCAGTTCTTGTTCCACATAATCCCGCCACCTAGGAGCAAACCAAAATTTGATAATAGAATAACCTTGAGAATAATATTCATCTACCATATCAGCCATTTCATTGGAGTTATTACTCAACATGTTTCGACTACGTAGAAAACGAGCAAAAATAAATCGATCGTGTAAATCTTGAGATAATTTACTGCCGACATCTTCATCTAAGATAGCCATTGTCTTTCGAATGTTAAAAGCTTCGGTGTATTTCAGATGTTTTTCCGCCACTTTTATATCCCAAATGTGAGTATGAGCATCGAATTTAGGACCATGATAGGTTACAGGGAGATCCCAATAATCTTGTTCCATATGTTCTTTTGCGTATGTGTTTATCATTAGTAAGTCATCTTTGAAATGTTAAAATAAAATCTCCAACCCTGGAGGAAGCCAAGGCTTGTAAAATCGTTTGTAGTCATCTAATAGATGAGTTAAACCATTTTTAATACTTAAATCTATCCAATTAAAGACGGCTTCTTGACCGTGTTTTTCTTTTGATATTTTTCCAAACATATTGCTTAAGTAATATGATATGATTTTTGATTTTGGAGAATTTGGGTTTTCTTTTATGTATTGATCACACGTTTCTTCTAACTTAGTGAGATGAATTTTTACTAGTTTTAATAATTCTATTGCTTTTACTCTCCGATTTGAAAATTCTTGCTCACTATGTGCCTTTTTACATAGTTTATTGAATTTTCCTGTATTCTTCATTAGAATTTTTAAATTATTTAAAAATCCGGGGATTTGAAGATCGATAAGTTGTTGTTCCAATTTCCGAGTAATAACAGTATTCATTGTGGTTTTATTATAGAAATAAATAACTGGAAGAATTATATCAGGATTTATGTTCTTGAAAATCGGGATTCCCATAGTGTAATAGCGAGCTTCTCCAGTTCCAGCTACATGAATTCCAATCGGAATTGTGCTGGACACAAGATTTTGACGAGATTCAACTCTGGGAGTAAGATTTAATCCTATATCGGATAAATCGGGATGATTAATATCTGATTCAAATTCTATTGGCGTTTTACATTTGGAACAAATTCCTTTCATTAATATTTTGGAACCTCGTGTTTCATAATGAAGTTGAATTCGTTGATGGAAGCAGTCTGAAGTTTGACACTCATAAAAAAATGGTATTAAACTTGGTTTAATTTCCCTTAAAGGCGGATTAATCCCTAGCTGTAAGAATTTATTTCTGATTGTATCGTAATTGGAATAATATTTTTCTTGATTTTTTAATAGAAATTCATATTGAGGAATTAAAAGCTGTCGATACTTTGGATCACTCGCTGAAAGGAAAATAAATCCTTGATCATATACTATATTTGAAAAATTACCAATTATATTGACAAACAAATCAGGATATTCAATTGATTTAGCCCAACTCGATTTGATTAAGTGTGAAGTAGTTTCAAATCGTTCTTCAATTAGTTTTTGTTGCCATTTGTCATCTACAATTGCTTTAATTGAGAATAAATATTTCTCTTTAATATTATTTAGATAATTGGTTATTTCTTCTTCTGTTGGTAAGGGCAAATCCTTAATTCTTGCCTCACTATATTCAATCTCTTGAGAAGCTGAAATTGAGGAAGAATATCCTGATTTAGAATTATATAAAGGAAAATGAGTTTTGATTAATTCATGATGAACTTTATCATAATCTGCGTTATAAAAAAAAGGAAAAAAATTATCTTCCTGGTGAGCAAACATTGCACCACATGTTAATTTATTATACACAAACCGTTCTCCACCGAGAAATTTTGGTTGATGCGCAACTTCAATTCCTAAACCATTTTGATAAAAAACTTCAAGATGATTTTTCGCCTTTTCTGTAAATAGATTATATTTTTTAGTAGTTTCCTCAAAGATTTTACCAAGCTTTTCCTTTAAATCTCTATCATTTTGAAAAGATACATTCTTTCCAAAATTTCGTTTTACGAGATCTATAGCATTTTTCATAGAATGAGGGATGAAATCCTTCATTTGATCTGATATCCATGAAGATTCATTATCAATTGCCCACTTTTTATATGAATTTAGAGCGTCTTTATCTATCTGTGTCATGTTATATCATTGTTATATCTTTAATTCGAAAGTAAGAGGGGCAAATTAAACCTTCAGCATATTTTACGCCTATTTGATTACCTAAATAGCTTGCTTTGTCTCTAATATAGCTAAAAATAATACTATTATTCTTATTTTCAATAAATTGTGATTGGTAAGCTTCTAACGCTCTAATTTTATCTTCTAAAGAATCAGAAATGTCGATAAGAAAATCTAATTTGCGTTGTTTTTTAATATGTGATTGATCATAATAGAGGACTCTTGGCGGGTAATATTCAGGAAATTTTGAATCAGTATTTGTTAACTTTGCTTGGAATACAGCTGCATTTACCAATTGATTGCATGCAACGTGATCAGGATGAAAATCTTCAGCCGGATTTGTGATAATTACTCTGGGTCTATATTGCCTGAATACATCGGCAATTTTTATTCTATTCTCGATAGAATTTTCCAGATAACGATTTTCCATATCTAAAGTTATCCTTACATCAACATTTAGAATCTCCGCTGCTTTCTTAGCTTCCGCTAAGCGCTGTTCTACGGTTCCGTAAGGAGTGGGCATACCGTTTGTAAGATCTAAAATTCCTGTAGTTTTTCCCATTTTTTTATAATGGGCTAATAAACCACCACAGCCTATTTCAACATCATCGGGATGTGCACCCACAGCAAGTACATCTAGTTTTAGGGTCATCATGATTGCACTTAATTTCTGTAAATTCTGTAAGTTGTAAAGAGGATATTTCCTCAACAATTTTCTCTTTTATTTCTTGAAAATTAAATTTTGATATGTCTTTATACAAATTAAAAAATGTGCGGAAAACCTCTTGGAAATATTTGATCTCGTGAACCATGCTATGTCCTACATATTTTGATATTATTCTAAGATATTTTTCTACTCTTTTTTCTCCTTCTGTAAAGAGGAAACTCTCATTGGTGCGTTTATTAAGGATCTTATCACGATCTTTATAAATTACTGGAACTGGAATTTCAACAATATGAAAATTATTTTTGTGGGCTTCCATAAGGAGTTCAATAGCCATTTCATAACCATCAATTGAAATATTTAGACAATCGAGCCGATCGACCCGATAAGCTTTGAATCCACAAAATGCATCTGTTAAAGAAAAGCCAAAATTGTTCAATACTCCTGTTATAACTGCATTTACTAAAAATCGGTCTTTCCAGGGGTTCTGCCAGAATAATTGGGGATCTTTATACCGAGTTCCAGATAAAATATCAAAATTTGAATTGTCATTGAAAATGAATTCAATAAAATCATAAATGAATTTTGATTCGTGTTGACCGTCAATGTCAAATGAAATCGCAAATTCATAGTTATTTTTCTGAGCAAATTTAAAACCGGTCTTTAGAGAGTATCCATATCCCTTATTCTCGGTTAAATTTATAACAGAATAATCTAATAAGTGGTGATTTTGAGATAGGATTAAAGAAGTTTCATCAGTGGAACCATCATTGATGATTAAAATATCAAAATTAACAGAAAAATTATTTTCAATGAGAGATTTTTGCGTATGAAGTTCATTTAGGACTCTAACGCAATTTTCCGCTTCATTATAGCACGGTAGGAATAGTAATATCTTTTTTCCCCCTTTTTTCCTTCTCTCCATTATCTTTTCCTTTTCTCTTTCTTTAATATAGATTTTGGTTATGAATTTATTATTTTTTTGACCTACACTTTATTTATTATATTGTAAAGGCATTGTTTTTGTTGAGGTCTATAATTATATATGCTAAAGACATTACTCTAAAATAATTGTTATGAAATCTATAAATTGTCAATTAATTAATTAATTGTTATGGAATCTAAATCAGAATTTAATTTAATGAAACAGACTAACACAAAAGGTGCATTTCAATTCTCTGCATTAATGACAGGAATTTGGATATTCATGTTAGTACTTACTTTGACGAAAGCAGATCTTAACGATCCAATTAATAGAAACGGTTTTATTGGGTTACATATCTTTATTGGTTTAATTGTATTCTTGCCTGTAATATTTGGATTTTTAAGAAAAGAAGTAACGTTAATTTTTAAAGTTGATAAGCAAAAAAGTGCATTAATTTATGAATCCCATTGGGGAAATTATCTAACTTTTTCTAAATCTTATCCACTTAATGAAATAAAGGGATTTGAAGTTCATAATGCATATGCTAATAAAAAAGGATCAAGATATCAAACTACTCAAAACCAACTTTTAGCTTTATGCTTTCAAAATCGAAGGCCAAAATATTTAACAAATTTTTTAGACAACGAAAATTCTACTGAATTTGCCCAAAATTTGAATAAATTCTTAGCCGATAACACACAAATCAATATTGATTTCCCAGCACTAAGTACAACACCATACACACCTCAGATTCAAAAAACATTTATTACAATTTATTTGGCAATTACTTGTATTATAGTAGTTGTTGGTATTGTAGCAGTTGTAATTGTTTTAACATTGCCCTAATAGTGATTTATACCTTATTTATTTAATTTCTTTCAAATTCTTGAATTTTTTTCTTTATTTCGTTATAAATTATCTTTGAATTTACCCAATTATTTACAATAAATGTTAAACTACATTTTTTAACTTCAGGCTGATTTTTAATTACAGTGTACATATTATAAATTTCAGTAAGGTTCTTACCATAAGTAAAAAGAACGATTGAAGGTGAAACTGATCCAGTATTTCTCCAATATTTAATATCTTTTGAATTTTTTAATTTCAAATATAATTTTTTAGAATTAATATTTGGTATAATTGAAATAACACCTGATACATATCCAAAAATTCTTTCAAAATTTATAACGGGTACAAATTGTATCAGCTTCATAGTTTTTAGCCTACTTAGACGCCGTAAGATGGTCTTATCAGAAACTTTTAAATTTAGCGAAATCTCTTTTTGTGGAACCCGACTGTTATAATATAAGTATGCAATAATTTCCCAGTCAAGTTTAGAAAATGGAATATCCGAGGATAAATGAATTCGAGTTTCGTTATAGTTAATGATATCTATACCCATATTTTGGATTTTTTCTAATATTTGCTCCAAATTTTCTGGGCTTTTTGAATAGAAACTAAATGTAAATGAACCATCAAGTTGTTCCCAAATTCGATATATCTCCTGTATTTCTTTAAATTTTGTTGAAAAGAGAACTAAATTAACATTTTTATCAATATTTCGTTTTAGCCTGCCAATATAATGTCGATAACCCAAAATATTTGTATTAATTTCTATTGAAAAATATTCAATAATTTTTCTTTGGAGCATGTGAGAAATTCTTGAAGATACTGTTCGATTTGTTAAATTTAACTCATTCGCGATTTTACTATTTGAAATACGACAATTTTTATCTAATATTTTTAGAATTTTGAAATCTATTTCATCCAAGAAAATTACCAAATGTCCGTTATATTGCGAATTAGTATAAAAAATGGAACTGTATTTATATATCTATGGTAAAGATATTTAACTGCAATGTATTAAGAATTTAAATTTGATGAAGATAATTAATTATATAATAAAATTGAAGAATTTTTTGGAATGTCTTGTTAAAACCGGTTATTTTATTTCGATTTTCTAGCAATATTCTAGATTTTTTTAATAAAAAAATTAAAACAAGTGTATTGAAAATGGAAGACATTATGATTTCTTATTGTGGGCTCGATTGCTATAAATGTCGAGAAAAATGGGCAGAAATTAGTAAAGTGGCACAAATTTTAGATGAAAAATTAAAAAATATAAATTTTAATGAAATTGTTAAAATGATTCCGTTTTTTAAATTAAAATATAATGGATATTTGAAAACTATAAGATTTTTTACTAAAGAAGAGTGTCCGGGATGTAGAAATAATGGTGGAAATCCCTTTTGTGGAATTAGAAAATGTGCCAGAAAAAAAGGATTTATTACATGTGCTGAATGTGAAGAAATATGCAAAAAATTTAAACCATTATTAAAAATTCATACCGATAACGAAATCCAAAATACACTTGCAGAAGTTAGAAAAATAGGAATAAACAAAATGGTTAATAAATGAATATAACTATCATAGTTTAAAATTAAAAAAAATGGGAATAAAGATGGTTAATAGTAAATTAACTTTTGAAATAGAGCGAATGATAAGAGAAAAACCTCCATGGTTGTCATTATTAGCAAAAGATCCTCGTAAAAAGTTGCTTTATTCTAATGAATCTTTTACAACTTATCGGACACTAACTGATTTGTTTGATTTACCTTTGGAAAACCCAATTGTACAAAATGCACATAAAAAATTACTACAAGATTCTCTCGTCCAGCATCTAATTTCAAATTTATCAAATTGGGAAAAAGATTTAGTTAAGGG
>JAUWOE010000054.1 GCA_030612265.1 Promethearchaeum sp. | reverse complement strand
TTGTTTTTACCATATAAATACTTAAAAAAAAAAGGTATTTAGAAAAAATAAAATCAATTTTTATTCTTGATTTTATAAATAATCAATCCAGATGATCCTAAAATCTTAGGTAAAAGTATCCATAATGCAAATCCAGGAATACCGCCTGTATTTTCACCAATTGTAGGAAGGTCACCAACTTCATCTACTGGAACAAAACCTTCATCTGCAACAATTGCTTGGCCCGTAGGACTTAAAATATAATCAATAAAATCTTTTGCTAAGCCTTCAGGAGCACCATCAGTATAAAAGTATAATGAACGAGATACCGGATAAGCTTCATCAAGGACATTTTGCACAGTGGGCTCAACATAATTACCTACATCATTTTTTACAAGTAAACCCTTAACTGAATCGCTAAGATATCCTAAACCAATATATCCAACAGCTGCAGGAGTATTTCCAACTTCAGTTGCTACTGCACCATTTGAACTCTTTTCAACAATTTGTGCATCTTCACGAAAATCGGTTTCATTCATCACAAAATCATAGAAAAAACCACGTGTTCCGGATGTTGATTCCCTATTAATTACTACCATTTCAAGATCTGGACCCCCTATTTCATTCCAATTTGAATAGGTCCCATTATAAATACCCATTATTTCAGTTAGGGTAATCTGTGTTAAAGTATTTGAAGGGTGTACAATAATTGCGATACCATCGCCTGCTACCGTTATTTCTTTCCAATTTGGTAAGTTAGTTTTTCTGAGTCTTTCATTGCTCGCGAAGCCATTGCAATTTCTGCAGTTCCTGCGATCAAAGATGCTATACCAGTTCCTGAACCAGTTCCAGTTACTGTAATAGTATCATCTGGATTTGCATCCATGTAAAAATCAGATGCAGCTGATGCTATTGGAAAAACAGTTGTACTTCCGTCAACTACTAAGGTGCGTGATTCTGCACCCAAAGCATAATTATTACCTAAAGTTAAAGCAAAAAACATCACAAATAAAATTGTGATACCATAAGAAAATACATTTTTTCTCATAATCTTCTCTAATTCTTATTAATTCAAAAAAAAAGATTAAGACTCTCATCATGGTTCATCTGCAACCATAGATTTCTAAAAATAATGATTCTTCCAGAAGGTAGATGGATTCTTCCAGTAGACATATGGTTCCTATGGATAAGTTATACCTTTTAGGGAAATCTTATTTAATTAGAACAGAATAAATAAAAAATTTTAAATGCGAATACTATGAATGAAACAGCTTCAGAAAATGGAAAATTTAAAGAAAAAAGAGTTCAATGTGTTAAAGGTTCTTATTACATGTATCTACCAAAAAAAATGTGTGAAAAATATGATATCGATCAATCTAAAATCGTTTATATGAAGAAATTTGAGGACGATTCCCTATTGGTTAAATTTGAAAAAAGAAGTGAAATTAAATCTAAACCCTTTGTAATTAATATTGATCGTACTCAGGTGGATAATGATAATGATTCAAATATCAATTTAGAGTATGACTACTTGCTAAATCAGTTACTTACAGCATATATAATTGGTCATAGTCAAATAATTTTAAGAAAAAAAGAAAAAATTCCCTTAATATTTCGTAATAAGATCCATACAATGATTAAAAGATTATATGGAATGATTGTCGTTTCAGAAAAACCGAATGAAATTGTTGTCGAAGAGCATTTGAAAAATATGGATATTAAGATCTTTTGTAAGCAGCTTCTCTCAAAAATTCATATCGTAATGACAAATTTCATAGATATTGTAGAAAATTATGAATCTAATGGCAATAATGATGAATTACTTGATGAATTAATAAAACAAGATGACCATATCGACGAACACAGATATACAGTAGAACATCTTGTCCATAAAACATTAAAAAATCCCCTAAAGACTCAAACTTTATATGTTGAATGTCTTCATTACAGTGAGATGACTCGATTCATTGAAAGAATCGGTGATTATATGGTTAAAATGTCTAAACTCTTAAAAATTAAAAAAATTAAAAATCGAGAATTTATTCTTGAGCAATTGAACGTAATGCTTGATACCTATAAAACTATTCAAGATTTTTTCGATCAAAATGATACATTGAAATTATGGAGATTCATTCAAGAATATGCAATAAAAATAAAAAAAATTATTAATGAAAAACATGTAGACACAGAATTTTTAGTTCCGATTCGTCGAATATGTAATATTTGCGG
Organism: Promethearchaeum sp.; assembly: GCA_030612265.1. Taxonomy (GTDB): domain Archaea; phylum Asgardarchaeota; class Lokiarchaeia; order Sigyniarchaeales; family Promethearchaeaceae; genus Promethearchaeum. Next base: position 15,518 of record JAUWOE010000054.1, on the reverse strand, counting down.
GGATATAGTCGAAATTAGGATAAACAATATCATATCTAAAAAGGAATAAAAATGAAAATATTCAAAAACCCCACCCCCTTTTCTAAAATGGACAAGGGGGAAAAATCAAATTAAAAGAGTTAAAACAACAAAATCAAAAATTCCACACCCGTTTCTTAAATGGGTTGGCGGAAAGCGCCAATTGCTCTCAAAGATTGAAAATGTTATCCCAGATTCATTTAACACATATTTCGAACCATTTGTAGGTGGTGGTGCTTTATTCTTTCATTTAACTCCAAGAAAAGCGATATTAATTGACAATAATCCCGTTCTGATTAACGCATATAAAATAATCCAAAAAGATGTTGAAGATTTAATTATTTCACTGCAAAAGCATAAAAATGAAAAGGAATATTACTATAAAATCCGGAATGTTGACCTTTTGGATGAATTTAATGAATGGTCAGATATTGAAAAGGCATCTAGAATACTTTTTATGAATAAATGCTGTTATAATGGGCTTTATAGAGTAAATTCTAAGGGGCATTTTAATACACCTTTCGGAAAATATAAAAATCCTAATTTCTGTGATGAAATAAACCTGAGAGAGGTTCACAAAGCTCTTCAAGGGATTAAAATAATATTAGATTCTTTTGAAACATGCTTAGAATATGCTCAAAAAGATGATTTTATATATTTTGATCCTCCATATGATCCACTTTCAGATACTGCTAATTTTACTGGTTATACTAAAGAAAAATTCGGAAAGAATGAGCAAGAAAGGTTAAAAAGAGTCTTCGATGAGTTAAATGAACGGAGATGTAAGGTTTTATTGAGTAATTCCAATACTGATTTCATTTTAGATTTATATAAAGATTACAAGATTTCAACAGTAACTGCAAAACGGGCAATCAATAGAGATGCTTCAAAACGTGGCGAGATTAAAGAAATCTTAGTTTATAATTACCCAATTAAATCAGAAATTTAAAAATAATTCGGAATTTCACTTTCTCACATTTCTAGCAATATTATTACCTAAGAAATAAAGATCATATGGTTACAATAGCAAAATTATTATTGCAAAAGAATCCATACTATATCAAATAACTGTTTTCAATTAAATAACTAAAGGTTAAATATATGAGTCGAAATTTGCAAAACTATGATAGCTTTGAACAAAAAAAGGTTCAAAGTGTTAAAGGATCATTTTATGTCTATCTACCGAAAGCGTTATGCACCAGATACGAAATTGGGAAATCAAAAAGAATCTTTATGAAACAGCTTGAAGATGATTCTTTACTTCTAAAATTCAACAGTCAAAGTGCATATCCCACTAAATCATTTGTAATCAATTTAGACTACGATATTGCAAAAAATCATGGAAATTTGAAAAAAGAAGAATATTTAAACTATCTCTTTAATCAATATCTAACAGCATATATTATTGGATATAATACTGTTCAATTCAAAAAAAGAACAAAAATTCCAATGATAATGCAAAATCGTATTCATGAAATGACAAGAAAGCTATACGGAATGGTTGTTATCAGCGAAACTGTCAATGAAATTGTTGTCGAAGAGCATTTTGAAGAGATAGATATTAGAATTTTAAATAGGCAATTATTATCAAAAATCAATCTTATGATTAATAATTACAAAGAGTTAGTTGAAGAATTTGATGAATTAGATAATCCCAATGCGTTAATTGACGAGTTAATAAAACAAGATGACCAAATTGATGAGCATAGATATGCAGTTGAAAGGTATGTTCATCAAATTCTTAGACATCCTTCATTGGGTCAAGTTGTGAGTATTAATGCTGTAGAATGCTTGCATTATTCAGAAACGACAAGATTGATTGAAAGGATAGGAGATTATGTAGTCAAATTAGCACATCTTTTAAAAATGCAAGAAATTGTCAAAAAGGAATTTGTGATTAAGCATTTAGATAAAATGTGGCATTTTTATATAACAATTCAAGATAATTTTGAGAGAACGGATAGTCTAAAATTATGGAAATTAGTTCAAGAAATTAAGGAGTATGCTTCAGAAGTGAAGGATAGGATTTACGAAAATCATCCTGATACAGAATATATTATCCCGATTAGAAGGGTATGCAATATTTGCGGTGATATTGCCGAAATTAGGATAAACGACATTCTTTCACAAACACAAACTAAAACTGATAAGAGATAAATCCTTAGATATAAAAAAATTTTTATTTATTTGTTTTTTGGGTAGTTTTATGAAGATTTTGAAATGATTTGATAATAATCTTAAAAGTTCAATATTTGAAGAAAATGGATTAAATTTTGGAAAAAAGATTATTAATAAAGGCAAACAAAAAGGAATTTCTGAGTAAAAATTTGGAAAATTAGTATTATCAATCTTAATTAAAAAAAACCCAAAATCTCGATACATAATATCGGAAAATAATTTAAAATACAAGATTATAAAACTATTCTCAACGAAAATGGTTGATAGGCAGATAAAGAAGGAAATGAACACACCAATGTAATATGGTGAAACATACGATTAATAACAAAATGGTGATATGATTGGGAAAGCTTTTATTCTCATTTTACGGTGAATGAAGTAGTCTATTGTTAGAAAACACATTTCTTTATATAAACAAACATATTTCATACTCATATCAAGGGGGATAAAACATCTTGGAGAATAATATTGAAATTAACCTAAGTTTTGCAGAAGAATTATTCAATTTAGGTGATGTGATGAAATCTCTTGAAGTACTAACAAAATTAGAAGAACGGGAAGAAATCTCTCTAAAAGAACAATGTTCTATTTATATTCTTAAGAGTAAAATATTTAATATAACGGGTGAATACAACAAAGAACTTCAATCATTGGAAGTAGCTTTCCAAAAAAGTCAGAAATTAGACGATACATGCTTATTAATCGATGTTCTACTTCTAAAAGCGGAAAAAGCGATTATAAAGGGACAAAAGAAAACATTTCTTGAATTAATGGGGAAAACAGAAAAGTTATTCGAAGAGAACCGAGATGTATTACAATCAAAATTAGGTGATATTTCTCTTTCTAAAGGACGTTATTTTTCAATTATAGAAGGAGATTTAAATAAAGCTTTAAAATTTTATGATGAAAGTGCGAAAATCTATAAAAAAAACAACGATAAACAAATGTTAACTAAAATTTATTTTGAATTTGCAAGGATCATGTTCCATAAAGGTGAGTTAGATAAAGCAATGGATTTTTTTAAAGAAAGCTTAAATTTAAGTAAAGATATTAATAACAAACGGGGAATTACTGAAGCTTATAATGGTTTTGGGATTTTATATAGCTATACGGAGGATTTACATAAATCAATAATGTACCTGAAAAAATCCTTAGCAATCGCTGAGGAAATTAATTATAAATATATGATTGCAACTAGTATGGTTAATATTGGAGAGATGTTATATGTGCAGGGAGATTTAAAAGGAACTGGGGAATATTATAAAAAAAGTTTAAAAATTTTTCAAAAACTTCAAGATATTGGTAAAGTTGGATACGTTCTATTATATTCAATCATGTTATATATTGAAATGGATTATAATAAGAAAGTAGAAGAGATTTTTTCTTATTTAAAAGAATTATATAACCAGCATCACAACAAATTTAAAGCAATTGATGAATATTTCCGAGTTGCAAAAGCACTTATACTAAAAAAGAGTACTAGAATGCGTGATAAAGTTAAATCTGAAGAAATTTTTAAAGAATTTATAATTGAAGGTAGCACAGATTTCCAATTAACAATTATTGCTCTGCTTAATTGGTGTGAATTACTTCTTGATGAAGTTTCTTTTAATAATGATCCTGATGTTTTAAATGAAATTCAACCAATTATAGACAAATTAATTCATCTTGAAGAACAGCAATATAATTACAATTTACTAGCAAAAACATATCTTTTACAAGCAAAATTAGCATTAATCCAATTCGAATTTAAGGAAGCTCAACAATTTTTAACCCAAGCTCAGCAAGTTGCCCAAGAAAAAGGTTTACAATTATTAGCAATGAAAATTTCTGCCGAACATGATGAAATTCTTAACCAATTAGATATCTGGGAAAGTTTACATAAAAATCAAAATCAAATTTCCATGGCCGAGCGTTTTAGATATGCTAAATTAAATGAACAAATGGATTCTATGATTAGAAACCGAGCACCTGACCAACAAGAATTATTATCAGAAAAACCGATTTTTCTTTCAATCATAACTAAAGGAGGGATGTCAATGATTAAATTCCCGTTTCTGGATAAATGGGCAGATCAAAATATATTTAGCGGTTTTATCTCAGCTTTTAACGTGTTTAGTAAGGAACTCTTTTCAAAATCGGTGGATCGTGTTAAAATGGGGGAATATATTATTCTTTTAAAGCTACTTGAACCATTTATTGCTTGTTATGTCATTAAAGGACCTTCGTATTTAGCACAGCAAAAATTAACCAGATTTTCGGAGAAGGTCAGAAATACCCCTGAAATATGGAATCGGTTGAATGAATATAGTAAAACGGGAGAAATATTAACAATCGAAGGAAATCCGTATCTTAAGGAAATGATTACTGAAATTTTTGATATTCAATAAAAAAAAAACATTCTATTTTACGGGAAAAAGCGTTAATCTAGTTTTGGATCCAAATCCTCATCAGTCACAGTAAACAAATCTTCAAGATTTATCCCTAACACGTTTGCTATCCGAAATGCTAATTTTAATGAAGGATTATATTCTCGTTTCTCTAATTGAATTATTGTTTGCCGTAATGTTCCTATATTTGGATCTTTAACTCCTGGAATACTGGATCTTATGCTGTAGTGCGTCATCCCATGTATACGGGGTTTTTATTAATGGGTTTTGGTCTTTCTTTAGGTCTAGGTTCATGGTACGCGTTGATACCTGCTGCTTTATTTATAGTTATTTTTGTGATCCGGATTAAATATGAAGAGGAAATGCTAATCGAGGGATTAGAAGGGTATGAAAAATACCAATTAAAAGTAAAATACAAGCTTTTTCCTAAAATATATTAAATTAAACAATATGTTGATTAAAAAGAAACATCATACATATTTAACAATTCATCATCTTTAGTCCCTATATTATAATTACTTTGTCTGGTATACTTGCTTTTATATAAATTCGAATACTTTCTGGGAACAATCCTCTTGTTCCAATTTCTTTTCAGTATCTTAACCATTCCATTTAGTGAAATAAAAACTGGAACGATTAGTAATATCACTCCTAAATGGATATCATTGAAAATTAAATATGTTGCTCCAATTAAACTGATTATAAATAATATCTTTGTTAACCATTTTTTCATTTTTTTCATTTTTTTCATTTTTTTCATTTTTTTCATCTTTTTCACCTTTTTCACCTTTCTCTTTATTCACTTAGATTAGATTATTGGTTTGAAGATTCTTCATTTTCTTATTGAAATGAATATCGATTTTTTCTTATCTTCAAGTAAACTAGGAAAATTTAACTATTTATTAAAATTCCGAAATAACCATATTGATCCATATGGTTGAATCTCAAAAATGCTTGGTAACTCAATTTAATAAACATAAAATCACTATATTTTGTGAAAAATTGATTGAAATGTTTTGAAATGTTATTGATCTTAAAAAACAGTATTAATTCAGGCTATTTTGCATGAATAGATCTTATAATCATTTTGAATATTATTAAAACATTTTAAATTATATTAATGGGTTATAACTTCTTCTTAAGATCTTCAGTCGTGGAATAAAAAATAAAATGACCTTTATTTCGACCAATTATTAATCCTGCATCATCTAATTTTTTAACATGATGAGTAATTGATCCTTCAGAAAGGCCTAAGATTTTTGCTAGAGAACAATTGCAATATTCACCTTCATGTATCAGTTGGTAAATTAATAAACGGTTTTTGTTTGCTAAGGCTGAATAACGTTTAAGCCTCGACTGAAAATCATTAGATTTGAGTATTTTATCTACAAATTCCATTTTATCTTTAATAAATTCACCAGGATTTTCATCAATATCACAAATTTTTAAATAATCTTGGAGTCTTGAATTCATATTTATAAAAATGAAATCGAAAAATAAAAACATTTTTATTTTTTTCAAAATGTTTTAAGAATTATTATTAAATTCTTAAAATTATGTAAAACAATTCATTGTAAAAATCTTGAATTAGCGAAATTAAAATGTTGAATTCAAAAAAATTCCTTCTCTTTTTGGATTTATAAAAACATTTTAATAAAATTTAAATTGAAATTTTCTTTTCAATTTTTTGAAGATAGATCTTCAAAATATTATGGTGATATATTATGAAAAATGAAATAGTAATCAGTGTAATGGGACCGAAAATGCCTTGCAGTAATTGCCGAAATACACGTAAAAATATTTTCCAGACTTTAGCAGATTATGAACAATTTGATCTAAAGGTTACAATTCAACATTTAGAATTAAATACAAAAGAATCCATAGCAAAGATGGGTGTGTTGAAAGGCCCGGTTCTTATTTTTGATGATAGTATTGTATTTGAAGGTAAAATTCCTTCAAAATCCGAAATTAAACAAGCTTTGATGCAATATCTTTCATTATAGATCAAAAAGGTGAATTCACTACGTCAAACGAAACTCAAAAAAAAATTGAAAACATTGGCATGATTGCAGTTTATGCAATAATAATCGGCTTTTTCATCTATAATAAACTCATGCTTGTTTTAAATCCCGTTCCTGACCAATTACCTGATTATAGTCTATATCCAATTTATTTGATTCCTATAATGTATATTTGGAATTATTTGAAAGCAGCATGGTCATCACTTCTACTGGCATTCTTATTATCAGGTATCATCCAAGAAATACTCCCTCAAAATTTCATAGAGAAGTATTTAAAAAAAGACAAAATGCGGAATTATTTCATAGCAGCATCTCTCGCCCCATTATTCATCACGTGTAGCTGTTCGGTTATTCCTATCTATATAGGAATTGTTGCAGCTGGTGCTAGTTTAGGAGTCGCTATGACATTTTTTCTTATGGCTCCTGCGGCAAATTTTATTACAATTCTTCTCACAGGAGAATATATAGGATGGGATCTAGGTCTTTGGCGATTATTATTCTCCTTGATTGCAGCAGTAATTTGTGGGATTTTATTTGATAAAACTAAAATTGCTCGTGAATTAGAAGAAAAAATCGCTCCAACTCAAGTTGGCAGAGCAAAAAGAATGCAGCTTAAATTACCTTTAAATGATAGATTAAAAAATATGTTTCGTTTCTCTTTCCAACTTTTTAAGAAAATATTTCCATTATTACTTCTGGGGCTTTTTATTGTTAGTTATATTGCAGCATTCTTGCCCGATGAATGGATTGAGTTATATTTTACAGGTTTAATAGGAGTAATTATTGCAGCTGTACTTGGAGGTCCCTTATACACCCCTACATTGGTTGAAATTATTCTTACACAAGAGCTTTTAAATAAAGGAATGAGTCGGGATGTGGCGTTATCATTTATGATGGGACAACCCTATGATATTGTTTCAATGGTTCCAAACTCGAAATATTTTAAGTGGAAAGGGGTTTTACTATATACAGTAATATTCTTCATATTTAGCATTATTTCTGGGGTGCTCTACGGATTAATATACGGATTATATCAATAAGTAATATTGCATCATGCAACTCTCTTGTTTTTTATTTTCCTGCTCGCGTTGTAAAAAAGAAACAAATCATACCTTTAATCCAATTTAAAAAAACCTTGAACTAAAATTAAAATAATATCACCCAAATATATTTTTATATTCATGGTTACTAATATTTTACATATGTCTGTAGTTAAAATATATAATAAAAATCGTCTAGATAGGTTAGTTGCAAAATTAACACTACGTTTAGGAAGAAAACCAACTCAACAAGAAGTTGTTGATCTCTGCATTGAACTAGGCGAAAATCACTTTGAATCTCTTATTAGTAAATTACACCCTATTCCAATATTTAATGAAGAAAAATTAAAAAAGATACAAAATATCAATAAAGAACTCATGGATGTACCTTGGGATATTGAAAAAGAGAAACAAAAAGAACTTCTAAATGATGCAGATATTGATATTCATTTAGTTTAATATCTTACTTTTTTTAACCAATGATAATTTTAAGAAATGGAGAATAGCAAAAGTGGCAATATTCTTAGATACAGGATTCTATTTAGGATTGATTCATTCCAAAGATAAAAATTTTATTCGTGCTCAGGAACTTTTAATAGAAATACAGACAGGAAAACTTGGTCAAATTTATTCTTCTAGCTTGATAATGGCTGAAACTGCAACAATTGTCGCAGTTAGAACGCACAAAAATCCAAAATCATTAGAAAAAACCAGAGATTTATTTATTGGGGATCTTCAAATTGCTACCTTACTGCCTTTAACCGAAACTACAGAAAAAAAAACATGGGATATTTTTATTAAAGCAAATTCCATTGCAGAATCTAAAAAAAAAAAAATTCTAAGTTTTGTTGATAGTTCCAATATTGTTCTCTGTAAAGAACATGGAATTAAAAATATACTAGCATTTGATGGAGATTTTCGTGGTTGGTTAGAAGTAATATCATAAATATTACGAAAAAATGAATTTGTGAGAAAAATAAAGGAAAAATATAAAAAAAAATTTCTAAGATTTTTAATTTAATTTGAATAAATTTCAAGTAAATATGAAAGAGTCCTTAAGATGTATCTTGGGATTTTAAGTTGTTAGCTCGTTCAATGAGAGTCTTTTGCACCGAATCCAGATCACCTTCAATAAAACGAAATATTGGGAACCATAGAAAAATATTCAAAATCCAGAAGAAAATCGCAGCCCACATTGCACCTTGAAGGCCTAAAACAGAGGCAGTAATTGCACCTGCAATCAAAGGTCCAACTGTGTGACCGATCAAATCCATTGCAGATGCAATACTGATCATCGTACCACGATTTTCTGGTAAATTTACATCAGTTAGGGTTGAATGCCAATTAGGTCCAACACCTTGATTTATGAACATTAACAGGATTAGACTTCCCATAGCGAGAATAAACCCTTTAGTAGTAAAAGCATCTCCAAATGTAGCATTGTCAACTAAATTAAAGTCTGTTAGAATGAAAATGATAAAGAAAATAACAGGAAAACCATTGCAAATTAGAGCAATCATCACTTTTGCCCGGCGATCCTTCTTAAACCATTTATCACCCAAATATCCAAATGTTAGTGCACCACCAATTCCAGAAATAAATGCAATAAATACGATTGATGTTGTCATTTCAGGAGCCATGTTACGCGTATCTTCAAGATACTTGAAAATAAGAAAGAAAATTATACCTGATGGGATACAATCAATAAAATTTACAATCAACCAAAAATTACTTTTGTTTGTCCAGATCCTTTTGAAATCTTCCTTAGAAATACGGAAATTATACTCTGCACCTTCTAATCCTTTGAAAACCTCTTCAGATGCACCTCGTTTAGGTTCTTGGACAAAAAATAGCCCGAATCCCAACAATAAACTGATAATTCCAATTATTAGGTAAGTAGTTCGCCAAACATCACCCATTAACCCTCCTAAGACCATACCAATTAATTGTCCTAAAATAATTGCCACATTTACGTAAGCAAACGCAATAGTTCTTTTTTTGGGATTTGCAACATCCCCAATTATAGAAAATACAGTAGGCACAATAGCACCTATGCCTATACCATTCATAATTCGCGTAATGAAAAAGAATACATAACCACTTTCCCCAGAAGGAACGAAAATGACAATAATTGAAAAAATGGAATAAATAATCGTTCCTACAAATAATACCCACTTTCTTGTGGTCTTATCAGCCAAAATTGCAAAAGTTACCATGGAGACACTGGAGATAAAGACAAAAGCTGATGAGATATAGGTCATTTTTGGAACATTTACATTATCTGTGCTCCCGAAGAAATATTCTAGATGTGGGTTTAAGAAAGGTCCCAATAAATTCTGATCAGCAAAAGAAAACAACAAAATCATTAATAATATGAAAATTGCAATGAAGCTTAATTTTTGAAAGGTTTTTTTGTCACTCATAGAGATCATTCATCTTATTAAATTATAAATGTGCTAGATTTCTCGATTACAAGCAATAATCCCTATTAAGTAGAAAAGTATAAAAAGTAGAAATTTCTAATATTCAATATGGCTAATGTAAAACTAAGTGAGAAGAAATTGTTAGAAAAAATTCAAGCGAAATTAGTTTTATTATGGGGAAAAAAGATTAGCCAGCAAGAAATTTTAGATAAATGTATTAAATTTTCTGATCATAATTTTAAACAATTTATTAAAGATGAATTCGACTCCCCAAAAATAACTGAGGGATTAATAAACAAAATTGTTTCCAATACAGTCCAATCCGGATATCATTATCCGGAAAAATCCGATGATGAATTAATTTATGGGATTTAATTTATGGATGTGATAAAACTTGGGGATACTATTAGATACAGGATTTATATATGCGCTGAAGGATAAAAACGATCCATATCATTTACAAGCAATTAAAATGTTTAAAACAATTAACTGGGATGATTTATCACCTGTAATAACAAATAATCTCGTTATAAACGAAGTTATTTCCTTGGCGGTTTATAGATCTTTGGGAAATAAGAAAATTTTGGAGGCTTTAAGAAATTTAATATGGGGAACAGAAAATTTCTTTCGTGTATTAGAAATTCCATTTAGAGATTATGAAGAGATTTCAAAAATCTTATTTCAATACATATCACCTAAAAAATTGCTAAGTTTTGTTGATGCTTCTTTGATATTTTCTGCAAAAATCTTAAAATATAATCATATCATTTCGTTTGATTCTCATTTTGATGGTATTTTAACTCGAATTTTAAATATATAATAATATTTAGGAGAAATTATTATGGATTTTCATTTTCATTCTCTTATTAGCAAATTACACCTGAATTAATTAAAAAATTATCCTGACTTCTCATATTGTTTAGAAATCTCTTGTCCAACCCGTTCAATATACGGTAAATCTTGGATGATTTTATTAATGTCGGTATTTTCACCGTAAATCATAATCATTATTAAGTTGGAGCTAATTCCAGGTATTATTAGAAATCCTTTGCTATGTCTCGATAATAACAAATTGAAAGTGCCTAAATTCAAACTCTCTGTCGATCTTACTGTTGCAGAGAGAGATGTGATCATAGCTAAAAATAGGACATCTTCACTAATGTTAATATCGGTTAGCGATGCGACTGATGATCCATCGGTCATATCACTAAATATACCAATCGCTTTAACCCCTTCGATGTACTTGAGTGCTTGAAGGGGGGCTTTATAAACAGGATCACCTATGAATCGATCTCCAGACTCAACTTTGTTCTTAAATTTTTGACTCCATCGGGCTAAGGTCATCTGAGAAACCCTATATTTTTCAGCCGTTTCTCGATAAGTATGAGTTTGGCGATAATACATTATTTTTTCTTTTTCTTCTTTCGAATAACGTTTTCCACTTGACATAAGATACTGTTAGTGACACACTTATTTAAATATTAGCAGTGTTAGTTCATATCGATTCTGGAACCAATTATTAAGATTAATAGTATTAGTAGTATTAGCATTAATCTAAATATTTGATAAAAGAACATATCGGAATTAATATTAGTGAAAATACGTGGATTCTATGTTTATATATCGTTACAATTTTAACTGCAGCTTATAATCCTTAATTTTATTTTCTGAAATTTATTTCTTTATTAACAAAGATTAAAGAAGTCAAAAACATTAAATAGGTCAATATTATTAAAGAAATTTTGATTTTAGGGATGATTTAAAAATGGTAGAAGGCACATTAAAAGATATGAATGCAGAAATTCTTAAATATCAATCACTTACGGAAGGAATAGCTGATACAAGGATAATAAAATCTTCAAAAGAAGAAAAATTCAAAATTATTAGCGACGAATTATTTTTTGAAGAAGATAATGTCCATATTTATTTAACATTCAATTCAAACATCAAAAAAATTAGATGTATTATATACGTAACTGAAATTAATAGTGATTATGTAGAAATGATGATAAGTCGAGTTGGACTGCCGGTAACTGAAGAAAACATTCAGAATTATCAAAGAGATCCCACATTGGTAGAAAAGTTCTGGAATGATGAATTTAAAAAGAAATATAATGAACTAATGAAATATTTAAGGAGATCAAAAATTAAATTTCTATTTCAAGAAAAATTTAAACCTGCTTTCAATAAAAACCGGAATAATAAAATTGTAGATAATTTTGGTTGAAATTTTGTAATTTTCAAACAAGTATTATTCATGAAAAAAAAGATAGAAATGAAATGCGCCAAAAGAAGTTTTATCTCAATCCCATTGAAAATTTGTCGGATCCCATTTTATTCCATCTTCAGGAATAATATTCTCCTCAATTAATATGAAAATAGGTAGAAATCCTTTAATTAATCTTTGAGATATTTTGGCGAAGGGAATTATTGAAATTTTTATTTTTTTACAATACTTTTCAAATTCGTTTGAAAAATATTTATTCCTTAAGATATTCAAAAGTGATAGCGATTCAATATTAGTATTTCTATTAGCGAATGTTGATTTAATTGCATCTAATAGAACTTTCTGCTTAAAATTATCGATTTCAAGTAAGATAAATAAATCATAATAATCTTTCATTCTTGTATTTCTATCCCCAATAACATATATAGCATTTAATTTTTCTGCCACTAAACTTTCAATTGAATATCCAAAAATCGAAAAAGGAACATGATCTTGTAACAATAGCGGAAATATAATTTTTCGAGCATTTGGTGTAATAATTTCACCAAAACTTAAATCAATTTGCATCTGATCTTGAATAGTATTAAATTCAAATGGAATCATAATCTTAAATCCTGGATTTTGGGTAATTATCATCTGTTCAGCAATTTCTATTTGTTTTGTCTTAAATTGAATATAATCTGAAACAGATATTGTACAAATTTCTTCAATCATTTTTCTTATACTTGCTTTTTCATTTGGAATATTTTGGCATAATAAATCAATATCCCTTGTTTGACGATAAGTTTTTCCTTCACAGTATAAAAGTAGTCCACCTTTTAAGATCAGATTATCTCTATATTCTGAAATGGATAGTCGATAGAGAAATCTTTCGAAAACATATGTTAAATAAATTAAGTGTGGAACTTTTTTTTGACGTTTTGCAATGTTTTTTAACCGTTCTTTAAATGAGTTGCTGCTTTTTTTTCTATGTTTTATATCAGTCAATTTATTCCCTTCTATATTAACATACTACAATAATCAGATAAAATCTTTTTAACTTTCAAAACATCTGCATACTGCATCAATTTCAAATAATTTTCTTGATTTGAATTTAAATATGAATTAATTACTTCTTTTAACGTATTTTGTCCAATTTCTTTTCTGAATCTAATGCAATCACAAACAGTTTTTTCTTTATTGTAAATTCGAACATTGTAATCTCCAAATTGTTTTAAATCAATTCCTAAGTCAAAGAAATTATCTTTCCATTTTCTAATTTCCAATGGGTAATTTTCAACGCCTTTAGGAATTCTACAATTTCGTGGTATTGCAAGGAAATATTTTGAAGAAACAAAAGAAGTAAGATTGTGAAAGTACATTGCAGTATATAGACAAAAAACTCCACGTGGCTCAATCATTGATATTTCAATTATTTCTTCTTGACCTCCAGAATTTATATCTATCCAGCGATATAATCCTGCTTTCATCTTAATAATATGTCCATTACCCAACAAGTTTAAAATTTCATAATCTGAAATCAAATTACCACTTTCTGATTTTGAATAGTACCATTTGTTTTCTTTGAAGATTTTTTTTAATTCATCAAATTTTTTCATAATTAAATCAACTTGCTTTTAAAAACGTACTCATTTAAATTTAAATTAACACGAATTTAAAAAATTTCGCAAAAATGTACTCACTTGAAAATGAATGATTACATTTTTATGAATTGATTTATAAAAATTATTAAAAATGAAGTGTATCAAAGTCTTTTGCTTATAAAAAAAATTTTTGGTTAAAAGAAGTTTTTTTCCTTAGAATATATATTCATAAATTTTGGAAAACCAAGCAATAATGATGATGGACGTTGCTAACATAGGTAGTGGGCCAACCCCAAATACCCATAAATTTTTGATCTTGGAGCCAGATGAATTCTTGAAGCAATTTATAATGTTTTCCCATTTTTAATGCAAAATTCCATGCAAGTGGTTCCATTTTTCCTTCTTTTGTTCTACAATTTTGCAAAATAATCATTATATGTGCTTTAGGTTTGAGAATTTTTTTTAAATCTTTAAAAATATTAACCAACGAATCAAGATATTGAGATAGATCATCAATATTTCCTAAATCATATTTTGAATTTCCATAATCTTCATCAAATCCTTGTTCTATTCGCTGCTTTTGTTTTGATTTAACACCACCCCTGGATTTTTTTAACATATTCCAATAAGGAGGTGATGTAATAACGAAATCAATTGGGGGAATATTATTTTCTTTCCAAATTTTAAAAGTATTTCTCGAGTCTCCTGTAAAGATATTACTTTTCAAGTTTTCATCAATAGATTTTTGAATCCGTTCTCGTGTAAACTTAGCATATTCTGGATTTAATTCAATACCAAAACAATTTCGCTTGGTTAATAAAGCTGCTTGCGCTGTACTTCCTATACCCATAAATGGATCAAAAACCCATCCACCAGCTTTAGTAAAGTAGGAAATAAAATATTCCGCTAAACTTGGGGGGTAAGATGCAGGATGATTCTTAATTTGTTTAGATATATCTCCCGATTTTCCATCTATAATGACCCAACTCTTAGTATGTTGCAACCATTGTTTTCCGGTTAAATCGTTTAAGGAATTTTTATTGTTATGTTTTCCTTTATCAGTTATGAGCAATTCCATTAACTTTAAATCATTAGCAATTTTTCGGAAATCTTTAGCGGATTGCGCAATATCCAAAGTATGAAATGAATCTAAAGCATTTTTTAATGTTTCTTCTAGTTCGTGTTGTTTTAGCAAGATTATTTTTTCAAATTCAGGAACCAAAGCCTTTTCTGACTTCTCTTCATCTGATAATTCTTTATCAATATGAAACTTCGGTGTTTGTGTTTGTGTCATTTTTCTCCTGATTTAAGTTTTTTTTTAAGTTTATATAAAAATTCAAAGGCTTGAATTGGGGTCATGTTGTCCAAATCTGCAGAACGTAGCGTAATTACTAGATCGGAGTCCTCATACCTTTTTATCGGAAAGAGGCTAGTCTGAATTCCTCTTTTAGATTTTTTAACCTTAGAGGTGGTTTTAGGTGTAAGACCGGGAGCTAATTTTTCACTTCCATTTAAATATCCATCTATAAGACTAAAAGCTCTCTCGGTTACTGACTTCGGTAACCCAGCCATCATGGCAACATGGATCCCATAACTCTTATCAGTACCACCATCAGTTAATTGACGTAAAAAGATTAA
>JAUWOE010000218.1 GCA_030612265.1 Promethearchaeum sp. | reverse complement strand
AAATAACCAAACCTATCATGTTTTTTTTATACACTTTCTTTTCGATTTCTATTTCCATTATATCATTTCGGGATTCGTTTCTAATAATTTTGATTTGTTGATTAGGGGGTACTTCAATAGTACTTAGATGGAGTTTTTTTTTTGGATCATTTGATTTTAAATCTTTAGGATTAAAATATCCTGCTATCGAAGAATCAAATTTATCATTGTATTCTTTTAAATACTTTGTTAAAATTAATCTATCTAATAAGAACAGTGTTAACGCCAATCCAACAATAAAATAGATTCCTAAATAAACTAAAAACCAATGTAGATCTAAATTGAACCTATTTGCAATAATAATGTTTTCAGCAGAGCCAAATGGAGTAAGTGTGCTAGCCAAGTTAATACAGATAGTAACTCCATACATATATGGTATTGGATTAATCTTCATTCTTCGACATGCTTCAATTACAATCGGAATAAAAATAATGGCCACACTTAAATCCTCAATTATTGTAGCTATAAGAGTAGAAACAATACATAATATATAGAACATTAAACGCGGTCTTCCGTGAAATTTATTTACAATAATTAATGCAACTTGATGGAATATTTTTTGTTCTTTTAAAATTTCTACAATACAAAAGAGGCAAAATAAAAACACAATTACTTCCCAATCAATCGCTAATATAATGTCTTCTTTTTTATCCATTGAGCCAGGTATCAATAAATAAGTACTAATTGCAACGATAAACATAAAAACCAAAGAGTAGATTAAGTAATCTTTTGATTCCATGAATAGTATCGCAATGATTCCAGCAAAACACAATCCGACAATTATTTGAAGTATTAATAGATTATCCATAAAAATATCACAATTTTTCTTGTTGAGGGATCACCATATCGATAAAAATTATTATAGTATCAATTGTACAGCTTATTATACTAAAATCATGCAGTAGCTAATTGTTGATTTTGGCTGCTGTTTCAAGTTGTACTTTGATATGCATTCTTTTAATTGAAATTTCAATATATAAAACTTTGCTAACTTAAATAATAAAAAATTAGGAAAATATCGATAGGTTTAATTTGACCCAAATTTAATATTCAAAAGACTTTAATTCAATTTTAAAGCATTTTTTTGAAAAGATATAGATTATTGAAAATAAGCTAGGTGAGAATAATGATAGGATATAAAAGCGATTATGAGCAAAAACTTCTTAAATTTTATTCTCAAATAGTAAAGTGCTCCCATAATGAATGTAATGATCATGGAGCGAGGAACAATCCTAATGCTAAATTTTGTTATATACCACGTTCTTTTTGTGTTAATTTTTTTCATCCAAAAAAAATTCTAGTAGTATCTACAAATCCAGGAAAAATAACTAAAAAAGAAAAATTAGAATATAGTAAAATCCACCAGCCACCAAATGAAATCACATATAAAGAAAGTATTGAATTAGTGAAAACTCATGTAAAAATTTGTAAGGAAATGTTTATAAATGGAATTAATTTTGATGAAAATCGTAAATCTCTAGGATTTCATAGAGATTTAATGGAAGCAGTAGCATGGGTGCTTGGAATTAAAAAATCTGAAGTGTTTAATTATGTTAATTATACTAGCATCATTAAATGCCAAACACATCCCCCATATTCCTATTTAAAACCAAAAGATAAGAAATTTTTGGCAGAAAATTGTTTTAATCGATTTTTACGTAGTGAAATCGATTTATTAAAGCCAGAATTGATTCTAACTTATGGACAGGATGTTTTTAAACATTTTCATTTACACGATTTAATCCCCATCAAAGTATTTCAATTACCTAATACTTGGTTCGGAGCAAGCCTTGTTCATAAAAAAAAATGGCGTGATATGCTGGATGTTAAAAAAAATAACCTAAATCTTATTATAAAGAAAATTAAGCAAGAATACAAAGAAGAAGGGCTGTTATTTTAAAGCTTAGGTTTTCTCAAATCGATTTTTTTATTATGTTGTTTAAAATGAGCAATAATCCCAATCATGGATCCGATAGTTAGACTTAACAACTCATATATAAATAGATTAATAGAAAAAATCAGTAAGGATTCTTGAAAATTGGGTGTTCCTTGAAAAAGTATTAAAGCAATAGTCGTTATTGAAATTGTAGATAACAAACCTCCTAAGATCCCAACTAAAACCACAATTTTCCATATTTTTTGCCACTTTTTTCTTTGATATATCGCCCATAATATTCCAATTATTGCACCAAATATAATATCTATATCTCCAGGAGCAAATAACATGAAAGGTGTAATTGGAAATAATATTAACGAAAGAATGTCAAAAATTAAAATTCCTGATAAGATATTGTGCTCTTTTATGTATGAATATAATATTTGAATTGTAGTCATTAAAAATCTTCTCAAATTTAGTAATATAATTTAATATTTTAATATAGAATAATAAAAAAAATATTTGAATTTAGAGTATTTTTTGTATAGCAACGTCATGAACTAAATTAAGATTTGTTTCAGGATCAAAAATATGTGCTTTTTCTATTGGAAAACTTATATAAGCGGTATCGCCCATATTTGCTGAATAAAACCCTGGACTTACTGCCATCGCAAATATTTTTCCAGAAAATTCAAAACTGATTACGGTTTGTGCCCCTAAATATTCAACAACATTAATTGTAACTTTATATGCTCCTTCATGTGGTTTGGAGGTGATTTTTGTATGTTCTGGTCTAAATCCGAAAACAAGATTTTCACTGCTTGCTTTTGAAGATTTATCATTCAGCGCTTCTGTTAATTTTAGGATATTATCACCGAATTTCAAAGTTTTTCCATCCTTAACACATTCGATAAAATTCATTGTTGGTGATCCAATAAATCCTGCAACAAATTTGTTTCTTGGGCTATCATATACTTCAGAGGGGGTCCCAACTTGTTGGATACACCCATCATTTAAAATTGTAATCCTATCAGCCATACTCATTGCTTCTACTTGGTCATGTGTTACATAAACAAGAGTGGTTTTAAGTCTTTTTTGCAATTTTATGATTTCTCCTCGCATTTGGGACCTTAATTTTGCATCTAAATTACTTAAAGGCTCATCAAAAAGGAATACTGAAGGATCTCTAACAATACACCTTCCTAAAGCTACACGTTGTCGTTGACCACCGCTTAATTCTTTTGGTTTCCGTTCTAATAAATCTGAAATATCGAGAATATTAGCAGCTTTTTGAACCATCTCTTCAATATATTCAGGGTCCTTCTTTGCTAATCTTAATGCAAAACTCATATTTTTTCTTACATCCATGTGAGGATATAATGCATAACTCTGGAATACCATTGCCAAATTTCGTTCTTTCGGCGGTAATTCTGTAACATCTGCATCCCCAAACATGATTTTTCCATCTGTAACAAGTTCTAACCCCGCAATTATATTTAGACAAGTAGATTTACCACATCCACTAGGCCCTACTAAGACCATAAATTCTTTATCTTGAATATTTAAATCCAAATCTTTCAAAACATGAACATTTGGAGCAAATATCTTATTAACTTTTTCTAATTTTACAGATACCATTGAATTAACCTCTTTTTTTTTTTTATCCTTTTACCGCTCCGCTAGTAATACCTTTTATAATCTGTTTTTGGAAAATGAGAACGATTATTACAAGTGGAACTGTAGAAATTGCTGTTGCCGCCATTAATACAAGATCAGTATCCCAATTTGCTTGTAAACTTAGTGGGTTCTGAACAAATCGTAAAATAGCACGAGGAACCGTGTGATTTTCATCAGAAGTTAACCAGATCTGAGCAAATAATAATTCATTCCAAGCAGCAATGAATACTAAGATGAAACATGTGAATAACCCTGGAATTGCTAAAGGTAAAATAACCTTGCTAAAAATTTGGAAATTTGATGCTCCATCAACTTTTGCAGCTTTCCATAAATCTTCTGGAATTTCTTCAAAAAATGACCTTAAAACAAATGTTGCTAAAGGCAAATTAAAAGCTGTATAAGGTAATACTAACCCAAGAAGATTATCAGTTAAATCAAGAAAAGGTATAATACCAGAAATTGTTTTAACTTGAATGAAATATGGTATTACAATAATTAATGCTGGCATACTAGTCATAGTAAATATTGTCAAAACTGCTAGATTTTTCGCAGGAAACTCAAATTTTGCAAGAGCATACCCTGTTAAGGAACCTACAATTAAAACAACAATTCCTGTAGTACCTGCAAGAATGAAACCGTTTAACAACGCTCTTGAAAATGATACTCCATATAGATCGGATTGTCCCAGAACAACTTTGTATCCTTTAAGAGAAGGAAATTTTGGAAACAATTCAAAAGATGTTTGAGCAATAAATGGATTTCTAAAAGCTCGAACTACAATCCAAATAAAAGGAAGAGCACAAAAAATACACATCGAAATAATTAATATCACAAAAATTACTTTATTGATTTTCCTCTTACTTTTATATTTGCGAATCATTGAAGGTGAAATTGTCTTTAATATGGGTGATACACTAATTTTTTTAATTTCTTCTATTTCTTCTATTTCTTCTATTTCTTCTATTTCTTCTATTTCTTCTATTTCTTCTATTTCTTCTATTTCTTCTATTTCTTTTATTTCTTTTATTTCTTTTATTTCTTTTATTTCTTTTATTTCTTTTATTTCTTTTATTTCTTTATCTTTGCTTTTACTAAATTTTTCCTTTAAATCTATTTCACGCTGTGTTTTTAATGCATCTTTATGTATTTCACTGGGAGTTTGATCGATTTTTAGCTGGATTTTTAACTTTTTTTCAATTCTTTTCTCTGATTTCTTTCTGGATTTACGAGAAGTTAATTTTACAATCATTATGGCAAATATGATAATGAGAATGAATTCTAATATCGCTACAGTCGAGGAAAGTCCAAATTTCTGAGATCGTGACCAAAAATCAACTGCTTGCATTGTCATAGATTTCACACTTTTATCACGGAAAATGACAACAGCGTCGTATACACGAATTGCATCCATCATACGAAAAACCAAAGCTATCCCAACGCCAGGCTTAATCATTGGCCATGTTATTTTAGAGAATTTTTGCCATCCATTAGCTCCTGCAATATCTGCTGCTTTATATAGATCCTCTGGAACAACTTGAAGTGCAGCAAGAATCAACAGGCTAAAGAATGGGGTAGTTTTCCATACATCAATGAAAATGCACGAAATCATAGTAAATGAAATATCAATATGAGTAATAAACGGTTCAAAAGGGATAAAAGCGGGTAGAGAAAATAAAGTTAATGCATCAGCTCCAAAAAAACTAATTTCACGCAATCCAAATAAGCTTAAAATTGAATTAAAAACCCCGTATTCGCTTAATGGTGATAAAAACTCATAACGAAAAATTGTTGCTGAGGCAATAGTCGGTAAAGCCCATGGGATTAATAAAGTAGCCCGAGCTAAGCCCCTCCCTTTAAATTCCTTATTTAATAATAAAGCAAATATTAATCCTAAACCAAATTCGAGTAAAACTGCACATATCGCAAAAAAGAGTGTCTGATAAGTATATTGCCAAAAATGTCTACCATTAATACCTCCATAAGTAAGTAATTCATAATAATTAAGCAAAGTTACTTTTGATCCAAAATAACCTGTTATTCCTGAACTATCTGTAAAACTAATTAGAATTCCAATAACTAAAGGAACCAAGATTCCAAATATAAATACTAATACAGCAGGGATCATTATCTTAAGAGCAAACTTAGTTTCACTGTTTAAAGAGGACTTTTTCTTCTTCTCTTTTAAAATTTGATTTTCAGGTAGTTTTACATCAACATCAGACATTTTTTATTCCACCAATATTTTTAATAAAAAAAAAAAAAAAAATCAATACGTTCACATATTCTTTAATGTCTCTTCTTAAAGATAGCTAGTAAAGCAACTGTTGAAACAAAAGCGGCAATAATAAATGGCAAACTAAAACCTGGAATTGTTGTTGGACCTCCACCAATAATTTCATTAATTGCTTCATCCATTTCACCAAGACCAAGTTCTGGAGTTTTTAATCCACTTATAATATCATTAAATTTATCAGCAATTTCTACAGACATTGTTGAATATTGTGGATGAACTGGTCGTGCTAAAGTTAATTCTGCAGCTGCTTCAAAATTTGCAACCCATTCAAATCCTACAGGTAAGTCATCAAATACTGATTTCAAAGCAGGAAAATTACCACATACCGTTAATTCTGCTTCTTGAGCAACTGTATCACCCAAAAATCGAATGAGTTTCATTGCTTCTTCTTTATGAGTCCCAGTTGTTGGTAATGCTAAAACTGCTCCACCAACGATAGCAGATTTCTCATCGTCAGCACCTGTATGGGTTGGCATTGCAGTGACACCAAATTGAATATAATTTCCACTACCATCAGTTGCATTTAATAAATCATTGCTTTCTGATAAACCATAGGCAAAAGGCCATTGTCGCATGAAAATCGTATTTCCTGCTAACCACATTCCCACGGATGATCCTTCATCATGGGTTAATCCTGCTCGAGGAATAATATAATCTGTTCCTTGTACTCCTGTATATCGAGGTGCAACTAA
>JAUWOE010000032.1 GCA_030612265.1 Promethearchaeum sp. | reverse complement strand
AGGTAGATTTAGTGTTTCTACCCATGGATACATTTGAAAATCAAGTAAGAAATAATAGATTGAAAAGAATGAGTTAAATTAGAAATATAAAATGCAATAAAGATAATTTTTGCTTTGAAATTGAAATTTAAGAACAATATTTTTTTAATGATAGGATATACCTTTCAAGCATTATAATATCGAGATGATACTCGAGACGGTGTTTGAGAGCGTTATATTTCCTACGAATATGATTAAACAGCTTTTCTTCATTTTTATCAATCAGTTTTGCGTTAAAAGCCAGACTAATCAAATCTATATTTGATCTTTTACGTTTTATGCCCAACATCATTAATAAGATATACTCTGCTAGCCTACCTATATTTAGAAACACCATTTCCGAACGTTTTTCAACTATTTTTTCACAAATTTCCAATTGTTCAAGAATATATTGAGAATTTATGCGAGTTCGTGGAATTTTTGTATGGTCTTCCTTGATACAACTTAATATTTCCAATTCCAATTTCTCCCAAAGATAGAGAAATTGCTTTTCTATTTGAGAGCGAGCATCTTTTATTACATATTCTTTAATTTCTTCAGTTTTAATTGTATCAATAGTATGCTTATTGTATTTATTATTAAATCGATAGTAAGAAATCTCATTTTGAGTATCTCCGACTTCTATCAGATATTTTCCATATACTTCGCGGGTAGCCCAAACATCATTTTCCAGAAGATAAATAATTGAGCCTTTTTCTGCTCTTCTTTGATCCCAAGCTAAAAGGGGGTAAATAGTTTTATCAAACCAATAAGAATAAACTTGGAAAAAATCCCAAATAGATTGTAAATGATTCTTTATTTCAGTAAGAATAGAAGCATCAAAATTATAATAGGGAGGGATGAAACGAGGCTTTCCAAACCAGTTGATACCATCATATTCTTCATCAAATATCATTTCTCGATTATCTGGTGTTGTAAGAAGAGTTTTTTTTAGCGATTTATGGTTCTTTAGGAGTAGTTCCCCTTTTTCATTCTTATTCATTGTAGTTATGAATTTAGAGTATTACTTAAACCTAGAATATTATATTACAAATTAAATCGATTCATTTTTATTTATTACTGCATTTAATATTTCGGATTTATTTGCGTCATTTTCTATTAATTCCTGAGAAATCTTTCTTTTGATAAAATTTTGTTCTAAATCGCTAAATTCTCGTATGAAATAAGTTCCACCTAAATTTTTTTGGTAGATAACATCATGATCAATTCCAATTTTTAGTAATTCGGAATAAAATTTGTCAACTATCCCAATATCTTCAATAAACTGATATTTCATTTTTTCCTTAAGGAATTTGATGACCAGACTTTTTTCCAGTATCTTAGTTCCATATGAAAGCGAGAAATCATTTAAGATAAACCTCAAATTATATAAATTATCTAAAGAATAACTCATTTGGAACTCTAAAGCATCAAGTTGTGGGTTATTTTGAAAAAATTGCTCGATTTCACTAAGTCCCTCTGAACCCTCTATTTTTTGTGTGGGTTTCCATACCAATTTAAAAGTTGATTTCTGTTGAATTTTTTCTCGAGCAAACAGGAATATTGGTTCATTAGTGGATGTAAGGCTTTGAATCCATTTGGATCTATGCTTATTCTCAACGATAATAACAAAAAAAAGATAAACTTTATCGATATCGATTGATAAATGGGGGAATTTCTTTTTAATTGTTTCAATGAGTAATTTCTTAATTTCTTTTGAGTAATATTTTTTAAAATCAGTATAAGAGTTATCCACCTCTCTTTGGGATTTAACTTCAATCAAATATAGCGAATGAATCACATCTTTTTCGGTTTTTCCAATAAGTGAATCAAAAGTAGGAATGTTTTTCAGAGTAGAAATTGAATATAATGGTTCAATTAAAAATAAAGAAAACTTCTCCAGTTCATTAAAAGGACTAATAGTTTTATCCGAAATAAAGGGTTTTAGAAAAGTTGAATGAAGCATTGAATGGTGGAAATTGTTATCTTGTATTTTTTTAAATTCAGATTTTGTTTTTTTCTTTAAATAATCTAGTTTTTCATTAAATTCCATATTATAGGCTAATTTAATGGAATTTTGGTCTTCTTTTGAGAATTTATTCAATTTCTCATCCAAATTTTTAGGATAACTAATAGACAAAGTAGTATACTCCCAGTAAAGTTAATTTTAAACCCCATTCACAAGA
Source organism: Promethearchaeum sp. (assembly GCA_030612265.1). Taxonomy (GTDB): domain Archaea; phylum Asgardarchaeota; class Lokiarchaeia; order Sigyniarchaeales; family Promethearchaeaceae; genus Promethearchaeum. The sequence continues at coordinate 21,498 of JAUWOE010000032.1, read as the reverse complement.
ACCAACTCACCATGGTTATCTAATAGGTTCAAGAGCGGAAATATTGCATCGTAACTATCACCATTATTAAGAGTGAAACTCATTCGATTCGAACTAAGAAACACATTGAAAATGGCGCGCGATTTTGGTTCTCCAAGTATTAAATCACATTCGTCTTCATCTTCTTCATATTTTGATAATACTTTATATTGCGAATTTTCTTGTATTTTCTCAATAACATCTTTAATATCAAAATTATTTCCTGAGTTATAATCAAATATTAAGTAATTACTTAATGCTGTTTTAATTTGGGTTATGGGATCAGTGATCTCTGAAATCTTAAAATTCATAATCTTTGAAAGATATATCAAAGCTTTATTATATATCCATGGAATGATTGTTTCAATCAATAATTCTGGTTCAAAATGTGAGAAGGAAATTGTCGATTTTTCTTTGTTAATAGTTATTTTACCAATTTCATCAAAAATTCCTTCTATTCGTCTAGGATAAACCCCATGAGATTTTTTCAATTCATAATAAGAATTTTCGACATCTTCGCTTGAGATTTCATATCTTTTATCAAGTTCTGGTCTGATCAAAGATTTTTTTTGAAAAGTTTTTATATAAATTGTAGATATTGAAGTTAAATCCAATTTTGTGATAATTCCATTGATATTTTTTGGGGTTTTCAAGAACTCGACTAAATCTGCCATTAGTTGATATGATAACCACAAAAGAGATAATCCCACAATTTGATTTACAAAAGGACTTATAAAATGTGTCTGAATTTTTTGACTTTCGTTTGTACTGATGAAAATTATTCTTTCATTATCAAGGAAATATAGATAACACATGAAATTATTGTTTTTCAGATGAAGAATTCTTTTCTTTTCTTCTTTTTGTCTTTTTTTTTGTTCATCCTTTGCTACTTGCTGAATTAGATCTTCATTATCAATCTGATTGAGCAGAATAGCGGGTAAGGTTTTTAAATTGGTAACTTTATTTGAATCCATCTTTGATAGTGGAACATTAATTCTGATAAGATCGTTTATAATTTTTGGATGTAATTTTTTTTTTTGCAATTTCTTAAGAAATTCATCTTTAGATAATTTAGTATTTAATAACAAGCCAACTTTAATAGTCCGATTATTTCTTAAAGAATTCTCTTTAAACTGCGTTTTTAATTCTTCCCAAGAATCAACTAATAGATTTTCCGGCATTCTTCAATTTGACCTCTGTTATTTTATTTACTAGTACATATGATCCATTCATATATTTTAATTCTTCACACTGTTTATTTTTTAAATAATCTCTTAGGGAATAGTACCCATCTTACTAAATTATTACTTTAGTATGGGTGAAGAGTTGCACATTTTAGAGGAAGAAAGCTTAATTTTTAAATTATCTCCCTTTTTTATCAAAAATTGAACCACTACTTATTTTTACGGTGATATAGGCGGTGTAAACACGGAGCATTAGCGATGTGCGTAGCCGGCCATTTTCAATAGTCCGAGTGTTTGGGCGGGAAAAGGAACATGTGGGTCCTGGCTTTGAATCGGAATCATCGCAGAGCAGTCGAGCGAGAAATCGAGCGATCTGAGAGTATGCGGTGGTTAGGATTAAGGGCGGGGGAAAGTGTTAGAATATATACATGAACAGAGATTGCGTATTTGGTTTAGGAGTAGTTAAAAAAAAATTAATGGTATGAAATGGAGTTGGTACAATTTGCAGGGCAGGGCTTTGTCATGGGCTTTAATATTTTTTTCCCGATTTTTCGAGAATGAGCACTATTGTCTCCTTTTAACCTATATTTTTAATCGAATAAAAAAAAACTTGATTAAAAACTTATTCTTTTTCAAAATATCTCTGTTTTTTATATAAAAACTACTGGGTTTTTAAAAAAAGGGTATTTCTCTAGATTGGCCCCCACTCATTATGATTCCAATCAATATCTCCCCACTCTTCAGGCATTGGGTCGTTTGAAATCTTCAAATTAAAAACACTTTTTCTAAGATAAGTATGATAAATATTAGCTGTATCATACCAATCTAATCCGAACCAGAAATCAAATAAACCATTTGGTAACTCCGTTAAATTTTGTCTATTAACCCACACACCTACAGTTCTCGAAAAAAAAGATGACCCAGGAGGATATATACGTGTTAATTGCACTGCAGCACAAAATATACCCTCATTTATTACATTAGTAGATCCAGTGAAACTGCTTTTAAAACCAGAATCGAACGTACAACCACTTGGATGTATATAAGAAACATTAGAAGTGCCAGCAACCCATACTTCCATTTCCAATTTGAAAGTAATTAGGGTTTCATCTGGATGGTGTTTTGATGTATAATTTTCAATTTTCCAATTGACATTGGATACTCGCACAGAAATTGGGTATCCTCTTTGCTCATCTCGGAATATCCCATAGTGATAAGCGATAATGACTGAATATGAAGAAATAATTAGGAATACAACTACAAGTACAAATTTAATCTTTTTTCGATTGATTTTTGTAATTTGGGTGCCCCCGCTTATAGTCCTTTTAATACAATGATCAAAATTTAACTCAAAATAAAAGATTTGAGGAAAGAACTTTGAACAATAGTAATAATATAATTCTAATATTGAATCGGAATCATAGCAGATCAGTCGGTCGGAAGGTCGATCTGAGAGTATGTGGTGGTTAGGATTAAGGGCGGGGGAAAGTGTTAGAATAAGTGAGCAGAAATTGCGCATTTGGTTTAGGAGTAGTAAAAAAGAATGAAAAAGAGTTGGCACAATTTGTAGAGCAGGGCTTTGTTATTGGTTTTAATATTTTTTTCCCGATTTATCGAAAATTAATATTATTCAATCTAGTTTCCGTCGAAATCCTTTGATTATCTGTGTTGTTTATTATCAAAAAGCTTATAAATTTTGGAAAAAGAAATTCTAGAATGGGTCATACTATAGTGCAGTATCAACATTCTTATCAAGAAGCTTCGATTAGGCTTATTGCTAAATTTCGTGTCTCTCTTAGAGCTTTAAAAGGTTGTGAAACTGAAGAAGATCTTAAGAGTGCTGAGGAAGAATTGGAATTTTATCTGGGAAAAAAATATCCAATTTTATTAGCTCTTGGATCTAATGAAGATGTGCTTGGATATATTGTTATAAAAATTGAAGATGAAATTGTTTGGGCAGAGTCTTTATATGTTTCTGAATCTTCACGACAAAAAGGTATTGGGGGGATTTATATCATAAAGCAGAAGAAATTGCTCAGAAGTTCCAACAAGACACGATTTATAATTGGATTCACCCTAATAATACAAAAATCATAAATTTTTTAAAAAAGAGAGGCTATAATGTTCTGAATTTAGTTGAAATTAGGAAAAAGCGAAAAAATGAGATAATTCAATCAACAATTAATATTGGAGATAATTCATTTGACTACTGAAAGAATAATTTCAGGAGTGTTTTGTCGTGGGTTTTTAATATTTTTTTCCCAATTTTTCGAGAATGATTATTTAAAATAGTTACATTAAAATTTTAACAGATTTTCTTTTCTTTTTTCTATAAATATGATTATATAAGTATGGTTTTAAGCATGTATTAATGTTAGATTTTGAAATTTTTATAAGTTTCGGAACTCTTTTGAAATCATTTTTTCCCAAATTTCAAGGGGGATAACTCTATAATGGGGTTTATAGATTTTTCTGTAGGTTTCTGAGTGATGAACGGCAGGAAGACCGAATTTTTCAATTTTTTTAATAAAAGCTTCAAGTTCTTTTTCATTTATATTAAATGGGTGTTTTATGAGTTCTTTAGCAGCAAAATTTAGATAAGTTTCAAACCCTGCAGTGTCAAATTTTGTATCAATTTTTGCACCCTCAAAAAATGCTTTAGATATTGTGCGGTGGTCTATTTTATCTGCCTTACATCTGGATAAGTTAACCCTAACCAATGGAAAAATTAAACTAATATCATTATAAAGCGGGCAGTTAATATCTGCTTCAATTTGTGACATTTCTTTATCCAACATCTCTAAACAGTTATTGAAGTTTTGAATCATATGTCCCGCGCCATTAACAGCCTGAAATAAAAGTTTATAATAGTCTTGAGCTTTAGATTTTGGGGAGCGCGTGAATTCTTTAATTAGCAAGTTATAAATTTTCTTTTCAATCATCATGAAGAGATATTAAGGGCAAATAAAAAATATTTCAATATATTTCAAAATCAATCCAATCTAGTTACGCATGGCATCATATGGATCCATTTGGTTATCATGGTATTTTTTTATCTTATCGGTCTCTATTATTATATTAAGAAAATGCAATTCTATATCGTATTTTTAATTTTTTCAATTGTAATTAGTCAAATATTTATAATTAATCGAATAAGGAATAAAATTGGTAAAATGGATCGAGCTGGAAAAATAAATAATGATATGATTTCCTATCGTGAACGAGTTTTTGATGATCAGAAAGGTGAGAAAATGCTCGAATATCGCCAAATTCTTATCCGGGTAAATGGTTATGGTAGATAAAGGTAGATGGAAAAAAAAATAAAGAGGAAAAGAAAATGCATCCTTATGTCGTAAATTTAATTATTGTGATGGTTGTTAGTATAATTGTTGCTATTATCAGTGATCTAATTGTTAAAAAGAAGAGAAATGGAAAAATAGATAAAAATAAGGTTTCCGATGCTGAACGAGATTTGATTGATAAGAAAAGAGAGAATATGGATTATTACCAACGAATTTTAACCCAAACTCTTTCTTCTGGTTTTGGTTAAGATTAATATTTTTTACTACAGAAATTTATATTTTTTTTTAAAGCATTCGGAATTTAGCGAATTTCATCCAATTGTTGATAAATTAAATTTATATTACAGTTTCAGTAATATTAACGCATGACATTAAAAGAGCGATTTTGTTTTCAAGAAAATACCCTTGGGAAAATTGTTTTTCTAACTCTTATTTTATTGATTCTTCCCAGTTCCAGTATTAATTCAATTGATTTCTCATCAAGTATATCGCAGAATACAATTTTAGAAAATCCGAATGAAAATTCATCAACTACGTCTCAAATAGCAGACTTAAATATGGACTCAAAATTAAATTCACAACCGTTAGAATTCGATCTCTCTAGTAAATTTACTTATGGGTTGCCTTCAAATGATGATATTGAATTATTAAAACAACAATACGGCATTTATGAAGAGGGTAAAGATTATAATGTTCAAATAAATGGTCATGGAACAGGAGTAATTCCTTTTACTGAAGAGCAATGGGATGAAATAGCCCAAACACCAATGGTTGTTGATATCGCTCCAAATTCAAATTTAAAATCAGCAGATGATTATCCTGAGGCTATTGATTTTTCAGAAGAGGAGTTTTTTCCTGTAACAGGTGATCAAAGATCACAAGGTTCCTGTTGTTCTTGGGCAACAGTCTATTATGCGTATGGTTATCAAGAAGCTCGAGATCAGGCGTGGAATGCACAATCCGGGAACCTTTCATATTTAATGAGTCCGGCATGGGCTTATAATAAGCTTTCTACAAATCCTTCTGAAGGAACAACGATTCCAAATAATATGGGAATTTTAAAAAATGAAGGATGTCCGACTTTAAATGAAATGCCGTATGATCCTTCTGATTGTAATAGTTTTGGTGGTGAGGAAGCATGGCGTGAAGCTCCGTTACATCGCGCTGGGGAATCATATTTAGCATATTCTTTTAATCCAACGAGATCAGTGGAAGTTCTTAGGGGTTATATTGCGAATCATATTCCTGTAATATATTATATGGATGTTGCTTGCTATCCTGATAATATGTGGTATGGAGAATTTATTGTTTCAACTGATGATGTTGATACTGGGGGTGGAACTCATTGTCAAACAATAATTGGATATAATGATACGATGGAAGAAGATGGTGAGGTTGGTGCTTTTAAAATTGTTAATTCATGGGGTTCAGATTTTGGGGATAATGGGTATTATTGGACTACTTATGAAGCTCTTTTTGATATGCATATTATTGCTTATGTTGTTATAGATATACCTGAGTACTCACCAAATCTGATTGCAACATGGGAATTTTCAGAAACTCCAATCAATCAATTAAGTTTTAGTGTTGGGATTATAAATTACTTAGGCTCAAATGCAGAGAAGTCAGTAACAATACATGCCCATAATAATTTCTTATTATCTTCATTTATGGCATTAGATATTACAGATTTATTGCCTTTTTATGAAACTTATTCTACAGATTTTTATTTAGAGATTAGAGATATAGAAAACTCGGAAGGAGTTCTATCTTCATTTAAAATTGAATTTTGGAATGGAACAGATTATATTTCAGGCGATACACCTACCTCTATTAGTGGAGAATCACCTATGATGCCTTTTGATATAGAAGGGGAATCTTCATATTTCATTACTAATTTCTTCCCAGGAAAACCGGCACCCCCCTATAATATCTATAGTATTAGAACAGATGATAAGATAAATATATCTTGGTCACCTCCTATGTCAGATGGTCATAATGATATTAATGAATATAGGGTATATAGAAAAGAGATTAATGAAAACAATTATTATAGAATAAGCTCAGGTTCAAATATTTTGAGTTATGAAGATACAAACATTACCCTTAATGGTGTATATTATTATAACATTACAGCTGTTAATATAAAAGGCGAAAGCATTCCTTCTAAAACGAAAATTGTAAGTATAATACAGATTGCATCTTCTCCACAAAATTTTCACGGGAAATATAACAATAATAGTGTATTTCTTTCTTGGGATACACCTGATAATACTGGAGGTGCTTTTAATCTACAATATATTATCTACCGAGGGAATTCATCTGCAAATCTTACATAATTAACCGAACCATTAGAGCAATTAAATTACACAGACGCAAATGTATCAATTGGAGAAACTTACTTTTACCAAGTTTTAGCACTAAATGAAGGTGGTCCAAGCCCTTTTTCCGAATTAATTGAGATTAGAACAGGAATTAACTCATTAGTTTATTGGATTGGGGGATCTAGCGGATTCGTATTAGTAAGCACTGCTGTGATTTTGGGCATTCGGAAATTCAAAAAAGTTAAGACTTAAATCCAAGTAGAAGCGAAAATTGATGTTTTTATTTTTATTTTATTTTTCCCATCGATTATGATTTAATTTTTGATTTTTTTTCAATATTAGAAGAAAATTAATTTAAATAACCAAGATATATTGAAAATATTGTGTTTAAGACCGAAAAAAAGTTTAAAGAAACTGAAAATCAAGTATTACTCGAAACTGAGCGTTTAATTCTGCGAAATATTGATCTCAAAGATTTAGATACATTTTTAGAGTATCGAAATGATCCAACTGTTGCCAAATATCAAAGCTGGGAGCCAACATTAAATCGAATGCAAGTTAGTGATTTTATAAAAAATTTACAAGCACAAAAAATAGGCGAACCTGGAAAATGGAATCAAATTGTATGGATTTTAAAGAAGAACATGGTTCATATTGGAGATTGTGCATTAAAAGTCCAAGAAGATAACATGCAAGCTGAATTAGGATTTACATTATCCCGAAATTATCAAGGAAAAGGATATGCCTATGAAGCTATGGGCGCTTTAATCAACTATGTGTTTGAAAAGCTCAATTTGCATCGAATTTTTTCGACTACCGATTGTAAAAATTCATCTGCCATAAAATTATTAAAAAACTTGGGAATGCGGAAGGAAGGTCACTTTATTGAAAATATTTTCTTCAAGGGAGCATGGGGTAATGAGTTTCTGTTTGCAATTTTACAAAAGGAATGGCAAAAGAATAGAGCTTAAAGAAATTAGTTGGATTCACGAAAATATGATTGAATTAATAAATTTATACTGAAAAATTTTCAAATTAATTAAAAGGATCAAATTTTTATTTTTATAAAAAAAAATAAATGTAAAACATAACAATGTTTTTATCTTAATTTTAAAAAAGTGAATTTAACTATGCCAAATATATTCAAATTATCAAAAACCGTTGTGAAAGTAATTGCCGGGATAATTACATTTGCATTTATATTTAATTCTGTTAGTGGTTTAATGGGTTCATTGAACTTGGTTAATGGAGAAAGTATAAATACACAAGCTCTTGAACCGGGTGATTTCAAAATCAACTTTAATGAATTAGCTCTTGAAATTGGAATAGATATTGAAAATGAAGGAATATATGATTTTGAAGGGATAATTATCGGTATGACTTTCGAGATGAAATCCAATATTTCTGATTGGATGATTATTCTTAATACAACTTCCGTATTATTGAATTCTTCTATTTCTTCTGAGGGGCAAACAATTAAACCGGGAAAAAAGGAAAATATTCTATTGAATGCCACAATTGATGATTTTGCATTGGGTCCTACTCAAATTGCGACACTTTTTGGGCTTAATGCATCTTCTTGGGATTTGGTAGAACTTTTTGATGTGAATTTTGAAACCCGAATGACTTTAAGATTTAGTATTTCATACGCTTTTAAGCAATATCAATTGGATTTTGTTTTATCCTTAAATAATGACGTACTTAAAGGAGGATTTGTACTATGAAAATCTGGTTACGTTCAATATTAGCGGTATTAACGGCATCAATCTCTTGGGCTTTATATATATATTTACCAGAATTCCTACTAAACTATGTTAGCGGTACTGGTATAACACTTCCTATTGCAAAAATTGAAATTGGAAGTTTTGAAAAATTAGTATTTTATGTCAAATCTATTGGTTATATGATTGTCGGAATAACTTTTGCTCACACAATGGCTGAAAAAAACACTAAAATCAAGCCAGTATGGCATCTAATTCGTGTATTTTTCAAAATACTATTTTGGGGATTATTTATATTTGTAGATTTTAGTGATATTGATGTAAACGCGCTTCTATCTCCTGGAATTGATCTGAATATGACAATTAATCTTGTAGTATTGTTCTGGTTTATGATGGGCGGTATTATTTTTGATATTATAGCCACAATTTTTGATTTCTTAGCTGCATTTATTCCTGAGAAAGAAAAAACGGAAAAAATTCCGAAAACTAGAGAAATAGAAAACAAAATGGAGGATGATCAAAATGGTTTCACCGAGTGATATTTCAAAATTCTTTGATCCTATTGTTCCGTATATTCATTGGATAATCTTGTTCATTACACCAATTTATATTGTGATAGGAGCATTTTTCTCGAAGATCGCATTAGCTTTTATTTCAGTTTTACCTTCAAATTCACTAGTCCTTCCTATCATAATAATGATTATTTTTATTGGATTAGGTGTATTATTTGGTATAAAACCTGATATTTTGGCAGGGATTTTCAAGAAAAAATCTGAAATTGAAGATTAAAATTGTTTTAATCTTTTTTTTTTTTGCTTTTATAATTTACTTATAGTATTTTCTAAAATTTTAATATATAAGAAAAACGTGAATAAATAATGGTTTCTTCCGTTTTAATCGATGAATTCTGGATAATTAAACCAGATGGTACTACGATTTTAAATGAAAGAAAAGACTTAACGATTAATGAACAATTGTTTGGAGGATTACTTGTTGCAATTAATTCTTTTTTACTGGAGATAGGGTTAGATGAGTGCCAATCTATTATTACAAATAATTCAAAATTAACAATTCTTTATTCAGAAAGTCCATCATTAATTTTTATCGCTCGCTCTAATCCAAAATCTTCTGAAAAAATTGTGAATGAAAAATTAAAAACAATTAAATCAAAATTTTTAACTCATTTTAAAAACTGGGCTATTGATCAAGATATAATTGATAGTAAAACAAAAGAATTATTTTTATCATTATTATGATGAACCTTCGCATTTTATAAATCTAATTGCAATAGAAGATCTATGTTGTTTCTAAAATTTATTGAAATTCAAGCAAATTCTGACCGAAAAATCATAAATCAAAATACACAATTTAAGATATTTCTCTTAAAACCAAATAGGTTTAAAATCAAAATAAATGGGGTATAAAATGAAGAAAATCCAAATTATTTGCCCAATTTGCCAGAAAAATAAGAGAATCCTTATTCCTGATAAAATTTTTAATAAAGATGAAGGATCTCTGTTAAAACTGCCCATTGAAAAGGGAGAAATATGCTCACATCAATTTATTGCTGTTATCGATTACAATTTTTCTGTAAGAGATTATGAAATTGTGGATAACGATGAAATTTTCCAATTTTACTTGGAAAAGACTCACAAACATATTCATACTTATGATTTTTCTTATTATTAATCAAAACAAATTAATACTTTTTTTGATGATTGATTTTTATTTATTATTTATTAAATTCGATAGAAATTTCCCATTCATCCAAAGTCTCGTTCTTTAACACATGGATTATAGCGCGTCCATTAGCAAGTCTGTATCTTTTTACGCTAATACAAACAAAACGAATTTCGAAACTTCCTTCTTTTAATGGAATTTTTATATTAAATTTTAATGAAATTGGAATTTGAGGATATAATAAAATTGCATTAATTTCTTCCTTCTCACTTGTTAATGGGAAGAAGTAATCAAATGATATTTGAATTGGAGAAGAATCTGGATTAAACAGAGAAATCTGTAGTTGAGAATTCAACACGATTTCTTCTTTTTCCATTTTTAATGGAATATTTCGATATATTTGATTTGTTTCTGTAAATATCAAATTATGAAACTCAATTTTTGGAAGCACACGAAATTCTTCAAAAAATTCTTTCTGCTCCAAAATAGTTGATTTTCGCTCATCCTTTATTAGATTGATTATTTTTTGGACTGTAATATCTTTTTTTGGGTCTATTTTAGGTAATTCAGTAAAGAATAAAGGTCCAAAAATAACACCCCCAAAATTAACTATCTCGAGTTTTTTGGGTTGTTTTATTATTTGAAAAATGTTTTGGAAATTGGGATGACTCATCATTAAAGGAGCAACTAAAATTCCATTTATTGAAAGTTGATCAATTAACGAATATGGAATAAAAGGAATCGACCCAGTAATAAGGATTTTTGAAAATGGAGCATTATCAGGCAAACCAAGAAGAGGATTTTTACGTTGAACCCAGAGATTTTTTATTCCTAGTTTTATAAAAGCTTCCTCGGTTATTGAAGCAACTTCATCATGTTGTTCGATAATTTGAATTTTATCTACAGCTTGTGAAATAGTAGCTTCAATTATACCGCCTTTGGATCCTAAAATTAAGGCGTTATCTGATGGATCTAGTTCCAACATTGAAGTCATCATACTAATCATGTGTGGAGCTGAGACTGTCCTGAGATTTTTTTTGTCTTTATAATAAAAAAGAACAGGACTGTCTGCTAAAATAAACCTTTTTAATTGATCTTCATTAAGTAATCTTTCTAAAGGTAAATTCCCAAGAATTTCTTTGATACGTGGATCACGTAGATAACCCATTTTTATATGTTTAGATAATAAAGTATGAAATAATTTTTGATAATTCATAATAATTTTTACCTTCGAATCTTAGTAATTCCTAAAAAAAACAAATACTTAATTGTTATCAGAATTAGGTCCCTTTGCACAAATTCTTCTAAAATTGTAAAAATAAATATTTAAGAACGCATTTTATTTAAGTAGTAAGAAAAAAAGTATCCATTTTTCTGATCTTATAAAAGTTGAAAATGGAGTTTAAAATTAATGGCTATCGAAAAAGAGAAGGATTCAAACCAAACTATTGAAAAAGAGAAAGATTCAAACTATTTGATAACATATACCCGACATTTAGAACGAAGATTGCGTAATTTGGAATCTACAAAATCCAAACTAGAAAGAGAATTATTATCTAGCCAAAGAGATCTTACCAATTTACGGCAAGAACTTGATCGATTACGACAACCACCCTTAATATCCGCAACAGTAACTGATAATTTACTTGATAATAGAGCAATTGTAAAATCTAGTTCTGGACCATCTTTCGTTGTTAATATTGCGCGAAAAGTAGATTCAAAGAAACTAAAAGTAAATGATCGCGTTGCATTAAATCAGAGAACATTTTCAATAATGGAATGCTTGCCATCTGTAGTTGATCCATTTGTCCAAATTATGGAAATAAGTGAAAAACCCACGGAATATACATATGAGGATATTGGTGGTTTGGAGGAGCAATTACAAGAAGTGCGAGAAACTGTCGAATTACCATTATTAAAACCAGAACTTTTTGAGAAAGTGGGAATCAATCCTCCCAAAGGAATACTTCTATTTGGGGCCCCTGGAACAGGAAAAACTTTGGTTGCTAAAGCTGTCGCTAATGCCACTAATGCTACTTTTATTCGTATTATAGGTAGTGAATTAGTACAGAAGTTTATTGGGGAAGGAGCTAGAATGGTTCGCGAATTATTTGAGATGGCTCGAAATAAAACTCCTGCTATAATATTTATTGATGAATTAGATGCTATCGGCTCTAAAAGATTACAAGTTGCCACATCTGGTGATCGTGAAGTTCAACGCACATTAATGCAATTATTAAGTGAATTAGATGGATTTAATAATCGAGGGGATGTTCGTATTATTGGAGCAACAAACAGACCAGATATCTTGGATCCTGCATTATTGAGACCAGGACGCTTTGATCGTTTGATTGAATTTCCTCCACCAAATGAAGAAGCAAGAATTATGATTTTTAAAATTCATACTAAATCAATGAATTTAGATAAAAAAGCAAGGAACTTCAAAAGTTATATATCCTCAACAGAAGGTGCAACTGGAGCTGATATTAGTGCAATTGTAATGGAAGCAGGCATGTTTGCAATTCGTAGGGAGGCGGATATTATTTCTTATGAAGATTTTCGAAAAGCTATAATAAAAGTTATTAAAGGATCTAAAAAATCCCATGATAGATTTGAACTATATGCTTAGATTTTTTAAATCTATTTACTTAAACTGAGAGAATTTATATGAAAATGAACTCATTTTCAAGAAAAGATTTATTTAATACCATTTTTTCAATTTTTAGTTATCAATTTAACGAAAATTTTGCTAATGAATTTTTAAGTCCCTTTGAAGAAATGACTTTTAAGTTCTCTAAAAAAACGGGAAAAATGAAACATATTTTTATTAATAAAGTTTTACAGGCAAATTATAGACCTTCTTTAGGAACTTTTTCAATAACTATAGATGCTGCAAAAAGAATCTTTCACAAGATTGATTTTCCAAATTTTCGAATCCAAGTTCAATCTGATGTCTCTGATTTTATATCTGATGGGAAGTCAGTTTTTAGTAAACATGTTAAAATGATAGATCCCAACTTAAGAATTGGAAATGAAGTATTTGTAGTGGACGAACAAGATAATTTATTAGCTGTAGGTAAATTATCTTTACCTCCAAAGTATATTCCATGGTTTAAGTTTGGAAGTGCAGTTAATGTTAGACAAGGGATAAACTCAAAAAAGTAAAAAAATCTTAAATTTTGTTTCATTATAGTAATTATGGGTAAATTACCGAAAAGTATGCAAGAAAAAAAAAGAAAAGCAAAAGCTTTACGAACTCAAGGTTCTGTTTCACCAATTAAATCTTCCGGATCAAGTAAATCTATGAATAGGCAGATGCGCAGACGTATGCAACAACAAGGTGTCGAAGGAATGGAACCAATAGAAGCATACAGAGTTATAATTCAAACTGAAGATGAAGATTTAGTAATTGATGATCCTCAAGTAATTAAAGTAAAACAACAAGGAATGGAAGTTTTCCAAGTTATTGGCTCTGCAAAGAAAGTACCTGCATCTTCATATAATAATGATAAAATTGACGAAGATTTTGAGATCTCCACAGATTCTGAAGTAATTGAAGAAGAAAGTGATAAAGTAATTGATCTTAATGTTGAAATCACGGAACAAGATATTCAACTAGTCTCAATGCAGACGGGAGTTACCCCTGAAGAAGCAGAAAGTGCATTAAGGGAGACTAATGGAGATTTAGCTCGTGCTATTATCAATTTAAAAACAAAGTAATGTATAGTAATTTTAAAATATTCATCTTAAATTTGATATGATTAAAATGTCTGTTATTGCAGCGAAAAAAGCAGAACACCAAAAAGGACCGGAAGCAATTTTCCTTTATATGGGCTTAACCTTTGGAATTGTAGTGGTTTTTGAATTGTTTTTATATTTGGTCTTTAGTTGGGAAACAACACAATCTTTTATGGTGAGTATTATGTATTTCTTAATGTTAAGTGCTTTATGTATTGGAATAACATCATTTATTCGTGAACATTCTTTGGAATATTCAAATTTTAAAAATTGGTTTTATAGCTTTCTATTCATAAGTATCTTAATTGGGGCTATTTTAGGGGCATATATGTGGTAAATTTTTGTTTTTTAATTAAAAACTAAGAAAAAATCAGATTTTTTTAACTTTTCTTTATAATTTTTATTCTGTGATCAATAGTTTGCAAGAAGTGTAAATTAGGAGAGCCTTGAGCTATATTAGCAGCAATGTTATAGGTACGAAGTGCATCTTGTTGATAACCACATTGTTCCAATAGAAAACCTTTTTCTGCAATTGTTTTTGCTAATCCAAGTTTGTTTGGTAACTCCTGCTTAATAGCAATAACTTGATTAAATAAACTTAATGCAAGATTATATTGTCCTTGAAATTTAGCTTTGTGAATTTCTTGCTCCAGTTTAAAAAGATTTACAATTTTTTTCATTGGCGATAAATTACCCATATAAAGCTGATTAAAAATAAATAATTTGAAAATCATTAATATTGAGAGAACATCGAGGTAACACTTGATTAAAATTTTAATTTTAGAACAATTTATTATATTTAATGAGTGTAAGAAATACTGATTCAAACCTTACAAAAGTATCTGTCGAAATTAAATGTTCAATCGAAGGAAATTTATCAAAATTAATTTTAATTTTCAGTTTAGATAAAGGAAATAGTTGGTATTCGGTGGATATGGCAAAAAGAGATTTAATCTATATAGTTACTTTGCCAGATATTTCACGAGGGATTATTATATTGTATTCGTTTAAAGCAGTTGGGTATGATGGAGAAGAATTTATTGAAGATAATAATGGAATGTATTATTCGCAAATTGCGGGACAAGACAATGTAGATTTTGAATATGAGTCAAACGATATACTTGGTCAATCTGAACCTTTACCAGATTTAAATGAAAATGCAATTTTTGAAACAGAATTAATTAATTTTCCGCCAGAATTTGTAGAAGATGCAAAAAAGAGTGACTACTCTGAAAAATCAAGTTCAATTGATTCAGAAAATAAAGAAATATTACGTCCAATAGTACCTTATAATCCATTTTCTCCAGAAGACGGAGATATTGGGGAAATACCAAATACTTTTCAATCTTTTTCTAAAATTATTGGAGCAAAAAAAACAAATCCTCCTGTAAAAAGAAGAAGTTTTATAAAAAGAGCTCAAATAATAAATAAAAAAAGATGTTCTAACTGTAAAGCGAATTTAAAACCTAGTTGGAGAATCTGTCCAATTTGCGGAACAAAAACATGATTTTTTCTGAACATACATGTAATAAGTTACTTCTTATTATAAATGAATAAAAATTTAAATTAAGTGCGAATTCAATAATTAGAGAAAATTTGAAAATCTTTTTAGAAAATTTCAAATTTTTTTAAGTCAAAAAATAGAATAGGGATAATTATTTTAAAAGGCGGAAATAATGGCAGACGATTATGACTTTCTCTTTAAATCAGTAGTTGTTGGTGACGGTGGATCTGGAAAAACAGCAGTAGTTGTTAGATTTTCTCAAGGTTTTTTCCAAGAGAATTATAAATTAACAATTGGAGTTGAATTTGCAGTCAAAACAATAAATATCAGCAATTATAATGTTAAACTTCAGATTTGGGATACAGGTGGCCAAGAAAGATTTCGTTATGTTCGTCCTTTATACTATAAAGGATCAATGGGATGCATAATTCTATTCGATTTGACAAATCGTGAAAGTTTTGATCATGTTCCAAAATGGTTAGAGGAAGTAAAGAAGGAGTCTGGAGATATTCCTATTCTTTTGGTTGGAAATAAAAGTGATTTAATTAATGAGAGAGCTGTATCTCTTAAGGAAGCAAATCAAATAGCAAAAGATTTAAATATGTTTTATGTAGAATCCAGTGCTAAAAATGGTAAAGGAGTAGGTGATGTTTTTGCTATTCTCTCACTTCTTATGATTGGAGAAGATATTCCTCCAGAAATGTTAAAAACTAATATACCTGGAGAATCTGTGATTAAGAAAAGTATAAGTAAAACTGCATCTATTGAGAATAAGCAGGAAGAAAAACCAATTTTATCCCTTAAACCTAGTCCAATTTCTACATCTGTAGTAAAGCCTTCTCCTATACCTAAATCAATTAACGATTTAGGATTCAATTCTCAAGATTCTAAAAGTAAAGAAGAGCCAGAATGGTTTGCTCCAGCAGTTTCCCCAAAACCAAAAGCTTACATTTTCAAATCTAAACCAGAACCAAAACCTTACATTCCTGAAACTAAACCAGAACCTAAACCTTTTATTCCAAAAGAGATTCTAAAAAAACCGGAAAATCAGAATTTATTCTTGTCCAATATTTCAAAAGAATTAGCTCCAAAATCAGATGAAAGTGATTTCTTTGCTCCCTCAATACCCAAAAAGTCTTCATTGAATCAAATTAAAAAAAATTCAGTTCAATCAGTAAGTTCAAATCCATTTTTAACTCAAAATAGGGAACTTATTTTACCAAAAAAAAGTTCCAACCTTCCTAACGATATTAATAATATTAATACAAATAATTCAAATAATGAAGATAATTCATCAATTTTGCTTGATGCTTTGAAAGAAACTAGTGGTAAAATTCCAAGTAAAAAACCAATTTGGAAACAACCAGTAAGTAAACAATCAACAAGTAAATCATCTTGGGGCTTTATGTCAAACATAAATAAGCCATCAACTTCAACTTCTTCAGAAAGTCAGAATAAAAATAATTTATCGTTTAAATCATCGGATCAAAACCTTAAACCACAACATGAAAAATTATTAGATAAAATGAAGTTAAAATGTCCTCGTTGTGGTTCTCTTGTAAATAAAAATTTTAAATTCTGTAATAAATGCGGAAATCGAATATAAAATGAAAGAATTTACAATTAAAGAGATTCAAGATCAAGTTGATGCCCTTATTCAAACAATGAATGGGTATTGGCTTCCTTTAGCGATGCTAGCTTCTGTTACTGAAGAACTTGGGGAATTAGCACGAGAAATTAATGCATTGGAAAAAATTAAAACAAAGAAATCATCAGAGATTGAAAAAAACATAGGAGAAGAATTAGCAGATCTTCTCTTCAGTATTATATGCATCTCTAATTATTATAAAATAGATTTAAATTCAGATTTCAAACAAGTATTGAAGAAATATCAAAAAAGGGATAAAGACCGATTTTTAAATTGAACAATCTATTAAATGCTTATTTTAATTATTAGAATGATTGTATTTCTTACCGATTTTGTGTTTTAGAGAGTCATCAATAGGGTTTTTTTTTGTAAATTCTCCCATTGTCATGTTTTTTACCAGAGATCAAAATTATATTGTTCAGTTTCTGGGTTTAAATCATTAATTAGAATTAATTTTACGTAATCATTATAAATTTTCAAGATTTTATTTATTATTATTGAATATATTTTCAAACTTATCTTATTATTAGACAATTTTCTCCCTATTTTTATTTATTTTTAATTAAAAGCAATAAAAAAGCAAATTTCATCCTTATAAATTTCATTTCACAGTAATTAATGATAAAATGAGTATTTTTTTGTTCAGCTGGAATGCTAATTAAACAGATGAATATTTAATTGTTAAAATTGCTTCTTCCATCCTTTAAATTCTTTATCTTCGAATTTGAGTTCAATAAATTGATTCAAACTTTCTGCTAATTTCTGAGCAAATAAGTGTTTGCACATTTGATATTTCTTTTGACGGTAAATTGAATTAAGTAGGAAATCTTGACATTGGCAATATATATTTGGATATACAAGATATGTTTTCTTAGCTCCTTCAACAGACCATATTTTCAAGTTGGAAGGTAAAAAATTATTTTTTTTTACTTTGGGTCCATCTTTTTGTATAAATTCAAGAGATTTATAAAAAATATCCCCATATTCTTTCTCAAACAGATGTATTAATTGTGCTGAAAATTTTTTTTCTTTGAATAATTTTTCAAATAAATCCATAATTTCAAATTTATATTAGCTTAATTGATTTTTAAGCTATACTGAAAATTTCCAGCAATGCAATTTTCAAGAAATGAAACTAACATCTCAATTTCCTTTCCATGTCTTCCTATAAGGAATTTTCTGTATTTCTTAGGAGCATTTAATAAGATTTCAAATGAATTTTGATTAAAAACTATAGAAACTTCTAAATCTTTAATATTAAAATACCAAAATTCAATAATTTCTTTTAATTCTTGGGAAAATTTGATAAATCTGACATGGAACTGTGGTTTTAAAGAACAAAATTTCATATAGTTATTCCATTTCCTTAAAATCTCTTGGTAAATTATCGGATCAACAAAACAAATTACACAGTCTTCATGAATATAAATCAATAATGGTTCAATATTAATTTTTTTTTTTTTAAAAAACTGAAACCATGCGAGATGAGTGCTAGTGTAAGTTATGTGAAAATTTACATAATGATGTTCGACAATTGCTAAATCAGCTGTTGAATTCATAATAATTCTAAAATTATCCTAATGGATTTAAACCCCGAAAAATTGATTAATGTGATTATATATGAAAATTTTACTTTTTCCTACAAGATTTTTCCCAGCTATTTCAGGGGGAGATTTTTATCTTCAACAATTGGGGAAAGAATTTTTAAAAATGAATAAGCGAATCACAAAAGATGCACAAAATCAATTATTATTCCTAACAACAAATGCACTTGATTTCGGAGCATTACATGGGAATGGTAAAGTTATTTTGGAAAATCATAGATATTACCAAAAATTTGAAAATTTATCAATTAAACGCTTTAAATTATCTCAATATGACCAGCAAAATATAAATATTCAGGAAGGTGTTGATTTACAAAAGTTATGTATTAAATACTTAGGATTTTCACGCGAAATATCTAATGTTTTAATAAAAAATGGAGCGATTTTACGAGATTTAGATATTATGTTAAGTTCAAAGAAATTTGATAAGATTATTCGGTTTAAACCAGATGTAATTCATTGTTCTTATTTACCTTATTCTAATTTATTATATTCTCTAATTATTGCCCAATATTATAAAATCCCTTCTATTGTTACTCCCTTTCTCCATGATTCTAATTTACGCTATCAAAATCAGAACATATTCAAAATTCTTAACAAATTTGATAAAATAATTGCATGCACAAATCATGAAAAGAAGTTATGTATATCGAATGGGATAGAAGAGGAGAAAATTCATGTACTTCCTATGGGAGTAGATGTAAATCGATTTCAAAAAGATTGTAGGAGAGATTTTCTTAGAATTCATTCAATAAAATCTCCAATCTTGTTATTTTGTGGTCATAAAAATTATGAAAAGGGAGCATTATCTATAATGAAAACAATTCCTCTAATCATTAACGAAAATCCAAGTATTTCTTTCATATTTATCGGTTCCCCAACAAAAGCTTTTAACTATAAATTAGCAAATATCAAAAAAAAATATCCCTCATTACAAATAATAAATATATCACCTGATAATTTATCTGGCATCTTTGATCCAATAAAAATTGGGGCTTTTCAACTAGCAGACATCTTCTGTATGCCTAGTAGATCGGATGCTTATGGAATAGTTTACTTAGAAGCATGGGCTTGCAAAAAACCAGTTATCGGAATAGACAATGATTGTATACGTGAAGTAATTGAAAATAATAAAGACGGACTTCTTGTAAAATTTGACGATGTTGAAGATTTGAAAAATGCAATCATAAATTTATTGAAAAATACAAAAAAAAGGGAAGAAATGGGGGAAAAAGGTTTTCTAAAAGTTTCAAATTTTAATAAATGGAATGAAATAGCAATAAAAACAATGCAAATTTACACACAAATAGGGAAAACAAGTAAAGATGAGTAAAAAAATAAATAAAAATGCATTATACGGAAATAAATTCCTAAATATTTATGAAAGTGAATTAGTTTTAGATGGAATTAATGTTAAAAATTTAATTGAAAAATATAACACACCATGTTTTGTTTTTCTCCAAAAAAAAATTGAAGATAATATTAAAAAAATAAATGATTGTTTCTCATCTGTATTTCCTAATTCCCAAGGTTTTTATTCAACTAAGGCGAATTATCTCCCTGAAATAATATCTGTAGTAAAAAATCAAAACTTCGGCACAGAAATTGTAGGTTTGCCTGAATTAAAAATCTTGAAAAAGATTGAATTTCCATTTGAAAAAATAATTGCAGGGGGTCCCTATCTTCCGAATGATTTTTTAATTGAAATCATTAAAACACAAGTTAAATATCTTGTTATTTATGATTTGGATGATATTATTAGAATTCAAGAAATTATTCAAGAATTTGGAAATTATAAACAAGAATTATTAATTAGAATTCAATCTCAAAAATATACCGGCAGATTAGGAATTGTTTTAAATGAATTAAATCTTAAAAAAATGGAAGAGTTACTTGATAAATGCCCAAACCTTCAATATAAAGGGATCTTAGCTCATAGGGGGACTCAACTTAATTCAATTGATGATTACATGCAAAATTTTCAATTGATAATAGATAATGCAATAAAAATTAAAGAAAATATCGGATGGGATACATCAATATTAAATATTGGTGGTGGATTTCCTAATGCAGATTCTTTTAAAAAAAATCAATTAATTACAATTTTAAAGAAGTTTAAAGAAAAATTAATAGAAAATAATTTAAATTCATGTTCGATCTTCTATGAACCTGGTAGATTTATTGTAGGAGACACTGGATTTGCACTGGCAAGTGTAATTAAATATGATAAAACAAATAAAACAGCATTTCTCGATATTGGGAATAATTATATCCCTAAATTCATGAAATCTTCTTTAAGGTTTTATAATATATCTAAAATTTTTGAAGCACCTAATAAACCAATTGATTTTATGGGAAACATTCCATCAGATCAAGATATATTGGTGAAGAATTATAATTTTACGCCATCAATACAAACAGGAGACTATATTCTTATTGCAAATGTTGGAGCATACGCATTAACTTGGTCAATTCGATTTCCTTATCCAAACCCTTCAATAATATTGATTAAATCAGATCAAATTAAAGAAATTCATAACCGAAATAGTCCGAATGATTTTTCTATGCATTAATTTATTACATCATTTCTCGATATATATCACGATATTATGTTCACTAATAATATTCTTTTGATTTAATTTAATCTAATAATAACCATACCTCGAGGTTAGGATCTATTATGAAATCATTTCTCCCACATAGTGACATTACAAAAATTTTACAAACCCCCTTTACAACACGTTCAGCAATTGGCCAAGCAAATATTATAATTGT
>JAUWOE010000236.1 GCA_030612265.1 Promethearchaeum sp. | reverse complement strand
GAAAATAATTAAAAAATCTAATTATTTAATATTTTTTCAAGTGTTTTTAGTATGATTTTAATTGGAATCCCACGTGCGGAGAATTGCCAGATATTTTTCTTGGGAATTATTGAATTAATGGTAAAGTTTCTTTGAACATCTAGGAATTTTTCCGTTCTAGCATAAAGAGGAGGTTCATCCATTAAAGATTTAGATATCAATTCAAATTTAAATTTAGGAAATACGACATTGCTTATACCGGAAATAATTGGTTCTGATGATTCTTCAACTATATTGCTAATCTCTGATAAGATTGGGGCAAATTTAGATAAGAAGGATTTTTCATTTTGGATCATCATATCGAAATTTGAAATTTCAGTAACTTGCAATTGATCTAGTTCAAAATCATAGGGAAGATAGTAATTTTCTAAAGCATTTTCAATTTTCGTTTCAAAAACTTTAATTATTTCATATAGTTTCTCTATCTGGTTTTTAAAATCTTCAAATTTATAAGAACCATTTTTCATATGGACATCATAAAAATAACCTCTTTCACCAAAACCGAAACCAATTTTTTTGAATATTGTAGGAATTTCGTCGGAATTAAATACACCAAAGTCAAATCTAATCGTTTCTTTTAATTTTCCTAAGATAGTACTAGGATGAGGGGGTTTGATAAAAGATTTACTTAGCGTCATATCCATTATTTCTTCTAGTTTTATCTTAAAGTCCAAACCTTGATTTCTAATTTCAAGAAGGTCGAAAATAGGTTGTTCCCAAATTTTGATCTTACCAAATAGAAATGGTGAATTTTGAATAATTTCCAATCTTATATCCTCCTACTTATTTAAGCTGTATGAGAACTATCAATTTTATTAATCTTATAAGGTGTCAGACCTTGATTAGATCTTATTAAGTTAATTGCCCAATTAGAATCCTGACAATCTATTTTATCTATAATTGGAGTTTCAGGTAATATATTATGATGAATTGTAGGATCAAAATTGCTAGGTACAGAATAAATTAGAAATGGGTTAATATCGACTTTTGATTGTGAAATATCTTCGACATCGGCTTTTTTATCAATAAATTCAGCCATTTTTCGATTAATTGATGCTAAGATTCCCTGTGCTTTGAAGTTCCCACGGCGTGTAAGATAAAATATTGTATTATGTTTTCTATTCAAAGTATTAATTAAGGTTTTTTTAATGAATGGAGAAACTTTTATTTTTTTAATCTCATTTTGTGGAAAAAATTTTAACAAAATATCTTCAGAAATTGAATTGGCTTCATCAAAGGCTTTCTCAATAAAAAGAAAAGTTATAATTTGTTCTTCAATATTTAAAAATTTAATATAATTTGAAGATGATATGGTTCGAATTTTATTTGTCTTTGGGTTAATTTTTATTTTTGTTCCAAATTCTTGTATTAATTGTATTAGCAAAATATAATCAGATATCGTCTGCCAATGAAAACCAGTTTTTTGCTTTATTTCATTAATATTATATTCTCTATTGGGTTGAAAAGAATTAAGAATATTTAGTAACCCTGCGGTAATGTCAATTGGTTTGCGTTTCATACTATACACTTTATGCTTTTTCTATTTTTTTAACGAATACCAAATACTTTTTTTATACCAATTAAATCAATATTCTTATTACCTATATAAGTTTTCGTTATAATGAATTTTACAATACAATTATTTTCATTATAACGAAAATATAATAAGATTATTTTATTTAAATTACTTTAAAAACATATTGATAGTGTATTTACAAAAAATGAAATAAGGAGAGATTTGTCATAGAGGATAATCAAGAAGATATTCGTCAAGAACTACTTAATAATCCATATGCAATAGTTCTCCTATATAAAATATATTGTTTAGGAAAGGATCGTCTACCCTCATTTATTGACCGAGAAAAAGAAGCAAGAATATTGGAAAAATTAAATTTAATTGACCATAATCAACCGAGTAAACACCAGCATTATAAACCGATTAATTTAACGAGATTTAGCCAAGATATATGTAATAAATTAAGAGATGAAGGTTTTTTTTTAAAATGTGAGAATCTAAATCTAGAAGATAAAGTTTCTTTTGATCAATCTTTTAGGACTCTTTTTTTAACTCCTGAAGAATATCAAAAAAATTATGATAAAGATGAAATTTTAACAGATTTAGGATTACCTATTGTAGGAGAAGAGCGAATTCAAGCTAAAGTCTCCTTAACAATTTTAGGATGGAAAAAATTAAATATTGAAAATGAAGACTCTTATGAATTTAATTTAAAAGTTATTTGTAAAAGGTGCAATAATCCATTTGAATTCACTCAAAAAGTTCAATGTTTTGAATATGATTATGATCCCAGAAATTTCTCTTACAAATGTCCTAAATGTAATTTAATATTTTTTTGCGATTCTTATTTTTCCCTTTTTTCTATGTATGAAGAATAAATTCCACTTCAGCTTCATTATTCCAAGTTTTTAATCTGAAAAAATCCATTTGGATCACATTTTTCATTCCGATCATACATGATCTTTTCGGATATTCTTCAACAATATTTTTTAAAATCTCCAGAAATTTGTGCTACTATACTAAAAAATATGTCTCTAAAAATTTTTATGAAATGTAAAATGGCTTTATTTGGATTTAAAGGGAATTAACTGTGAATTATCATATATAATTTCTGAGATGATAGGCTTCTGTAGTCTAGTGGCTATTACGCTGCCTTGGTATTAAGTGGAACTTTTACTCCATTTTCAAAACAGGCAGATGTCGAGAGTTCAAATCTCTCCAGAAGCTTTTAAATCATTTTAGGCAATGTGAATCTTTAATATTTTATAGTATTCCAAGTAACTTCTTTTTTAATAGTCCAAATCTGCAGATAAACAAGTAAATGTGGATTATAATATATGGAGTTTATTTGTTAAATCTATTTTCAGTCGATTGGAGATTTTCATGATAACAAGATCGTCGAGTGGAAGACGCTCTTCAATGATTTTGCGATCATGGTGGTTTGCTTCGTGAATTAGACGTATTTTTTCATCATGTGTTAATGAATTTGGATTTTCTGAGTATTGTAGGGCGAGTTTTCTGGGCGATTTTTTATAATATTTATAATTATGTTATCCTTCGAGAAAAAAAATCAATTAGGTTTTAACCATCCATTAAATACTCTAAGTTTCATTGTGAGATGATGTTTGCTAAAATTTTTTATAGGAGTGTATCAAATATTTTTTTAATAAAAATTCAAAAAGTGAATAAAAATAAAAAACCAAAAACGAAATTACATAAAAAATCTTAGCGTTATTGTTTTTATCGGGATAATTTTTACCCAATCAGATATTATGAGTTTGGGAACTCCAGAAATCGAATCAAATAGAATGATCATCCCTATTAGTGCAAGAAACCATGATCCAATCTTGATTAATGGTAATAGTGAATTGGCAACATTTATTGAAAATGAAGGATTGAGTGGGGATGGCACGGAAGTTTCTCCTTATATTATTGAAGATTTAACCATTGATGCAAGTACTGCAAATGGTATGGATATTCAATATACGGATGAATATATTATAATCCGAAATTGCACTATAGATGGAGTAGGCCGTGGTTACCACGGAATTTACGTAAATAATACCGCAAATATAAATATCAGCAATAATCATCTATCTAATCTTTGGGGAGGAATAAATATTAGAAATTCTATAAAAAACGCTATTTCAGAAAACAATGTTAATAACAACTATGTTGGGATTTATATTAATTGTAGCAATTACACTACGTTATCTAATAATATTGCAAATTATAATACATTTGTGGGCGTTGAATTATCCTTTTCGAATAATAACACACTTTTAGATAATACGGTAGATAATAACCCTGATGAGGGAATTCTTCTTTTTTATAGTAATTATAATGCGATTTCTGGAAGCTTTTCAAACAATAATAATATGGGTATCGATTTATTCAATTCATCTAACAACAGATTATTCAAAAATGATGTTAGTAAGAATAATGGCGGTATCTATCTATATAATAGCACTAATAATGAATTTTATTTCAACAATTTATATGAAAATCGAAATTTTGAGGCTGAATATGATGATGGGTGCACCGATAATCAATGGGATAATGGTACTGCAGGAAATTATTGGGGCAATTATCGGGATAAATACCCAGATGCAACAAATGACGGAACTGTCTGGGATACTCCTTATGAGATAGGTGGAGAAAGTCTTGGAATAGATAATTTTCCTCTTGTTAGACCAGTTATCCTCAAAGAAACAATTAAAATTCCTGGATTCCCGCTTATAGATATATTAATTTTCGTCTCTGTTGGAGTATTTTTACTGGGAAGAAAAGTGATTCATCGAAGAATTTGATGATTCTTTAACTCAGAATTTCTTTTATTTTATTATTCAACACCAGAACTATAAAAACATAGAACATATAATGAAGATTTAAAAAAGAATAAGAATCAAGAAAAAAGCGAGTTCAATTCATGATACTCACTAAAGCAAATATGGAACATAATTGGGAATCCAGAAGATTCTCCTTTACTTTTTTATTAGAAACAAACATTCAAATTTTGCAATATCACACAATTATTATGAAAAAACAGAAACTTGAAGCAAAAAAGCAAAATATAATTTTTTTGCAGCGCCGCATCCTACAGTAGTTGCGGTAACATTTGTCAATAAAAAGCCAACTTACACCACATTAGGAGATTTTGGGATTCTCTGTGCTTATCCTTTACACGTTTATATTGCTTCTGTCCATACTCATTATCTTAATATTGGGATAAAAGAAAATATGACATTTAGCGTAAATATTCCGAACCCAGACAATTTGGTTAAAACCGATTATGTTGGAATAGTTTCAGGGCATAACACCGACAAATCAAAAGTGTTTGATTACTTTGTAGGAGATTTAGAAACTGCGCCTATGATAGACGAATTTCCAATAACGATGGAATGTTAAGTCCATGATATTAAACGAGTAGGGAGAAATGATGTTTTTATGGCGAAAGTGAATAATATCTATACTGGAGTGGATTATCTTGAGAAGGGTGATATCAACATGGATAAAGTAAATCCGATTACGCTTTTTATGGATTTGACTTATCGGACTATTGAGTAAACTGTTGGGACTTCATATCAAGTTGGTAAGAATTTTAAACCATAAGCTCTCTAAATTAATTTATTTTGATTGAATATTCAATAAATTTTAGGGATCCATCTAGAAACTTTCTTTTTATACTCTAAAAACTCATTTGCGAATATTTCTTCTAAGATACTTTCCTCAATTTTTACCATTTTATCATACACAATAAAAATTACAATAAAAACGCCTAGAGATATCAAAGAAATGGAGAAACAAATAACTGCGATATAAATCAACAAGATACCAAGATACATGGGATTTCTGATATATTTAAAAATTCCATCGGTGATTAAAATGTCTGGTAGTTTATTATTGGAGAACAAGGTTTTATGAGAGATTTGAATTAATATAAGAGCAATAATTCCAAAGATTATGCAAAAAATAATCCGCACAAATAGCGGAACAATATCATTTAACTGGGTTGACCAATTTAATACCTGTCCATCCAATATCGAAACAATAGCAAAAATAATTGGCGTTGTTATAAGGATTAGATGAGTACGAGGTGCTTCTCGTTCTTGAGGGCTTAAATTACTCTGATTCATAATATATACTATGTTTAAGCAATTTTTAATTTTTTTTGATATCTCCAATCACAATTCCATTTCTATTAAATTCGCGACAAAAATCCGCATGCTTTAAGATTCTTCCCAAATTTTCGACATAAATTGTAGTTAAATCAGATTAATTCTTTCCGATCCACGTTACTCTATTGATTACAACACAAAGAAAAAC
>JAUWOE010000213.1 GCA_030612265.1 Promethearchaeum sp. | reverse complement strand
GTATCGTATGCGTACGATCGAGCAATTAGAATCAGAAATGTTAAGTTTTAGCATAGAAAGTGGTAAATATTTACAGAAAGGAAAAAAATGGTTATATTTTGGGACATAATTTATAACCTTAAAGACTGAACAATAAAAAAGATGAATAAAATCAATAAATAACTATTTTATTCACATGCTGCAATGTCTGCGGCAGTTACTCTTTTCCGTTTGTCACTTTTGACAAGTTTAACTGCTTCTTTTGTTACTTCTTTTGCTGCTTTTGTAAGTTCTTCGATCAATAAAATAACTGCATTTTCTGCTACTAATCCTGCGCCTTCATTCTTCATTAAGCGTCGAATAGGTGCTTTAGCAATATAGGCAGATCGACCTTTTGATTCTGTTGCCTTTTTCTTTTTTGCTGGTTCTGTTTTTTTCTTAGCCATATTATTCACATTATTTTTTTTTTTAAAATAATATCCTCCGCGATGATAGGATATAAATACAATATCACCAACTCACTATATAAATGTTGTGTATTTTGAATAGATTTGGGGCGAAAATTTACCCGAGTTTATAGATATCTTCAAATTTTTTCCCACTAAAATCAAATAAAGGAGGAAAAAAAAAAATCTTTTATCTTATGGCTGCGTATACAGAACGTTTAAGCGAAGTTATTTTAATTTTGCTCCCGAAATATTTCCCACTATTCTATCGATCAATTTTTGTCGGATACAAATATTCATCAATTCTTTTTTACAAACTTTATTCATTAATTTAGTAAAATCTTTCTAAATCACCCTTTATCTTATAATTTCCTTTTAATCACGTGAAAAAGTGCCACACAAAAATGTCATTCCCCTAAAATGTTTACTTCTTTTCAAAAAAAAATTGGAATTCATATTTCTTAATAAAAATTTGTTCAAGTGTCTTAAAAACTTAAAGATTGAATTTATTTTGAAAAATAACAGTTAAAAAATGGGATTAAAAAAAATAAATTTAATTTGCATTTTAAATTTGTAAATCTTTATTTAATATTTGATATCCGGATGATCTAACTATTGCAGATTTCAAGAATTGAAATCCGATATTAACTGTCGAACCATCACCACCTATATGTATGACATAAGGAACTTCTTTCTTGATCCCCTTATTATACATTATTCGGTAAGCCGTTGATATAGCATCCGCAACTGTGGCTCCAGACTCAAATAATTGATGCATCCATGATGTTTGCCATGAACTTACATCATCTTTACTTGTTGCAACTTCCAAGCAACTTGTATTATTCACATAAATGCAATTTTCTTTTGCTACTTGATATGCTGCATGAGATAATTGATTTATCATCATTCCTGCTCCACACCCAGGGCATAATCCATATCCTTGGTTAATATGTTGTTGTGGACCGATATCTTTGTGCATTAGGGAATAACGTATTTTTCGATCATCTTCTCCAAATGAAGCGAGTAGATTATTTAAATTTGTGTTACGTGCCTTTACTTGAGTAAAATTTTCATCAATATTCTTTTCTAAAAATTCTGGTTTTAGCAAATGGCGGAATTTTCCTTGTGTTTTCAGATATTCCAACATTTTTTCTTCATCAGTTATTATATATTCGCCTTCAGATTCAGCTTTCTTCATCCCAGGAACTGATGTATAATAATATTTTGGAACCCCATCAGTAACTTTGACTGTTATTAAAGGCCAATATCCAGATTCAGTTGCAAGGTTTGAAATTTTAATTGTATCCTTTGCTGGATGGCGCCAACCTCGAGGACAAGGGCTATACACTTGTATGAATCCTCCTCCAGGAGTTTTCATTGCATCCATCACTTTTCCCATAAAATCAATAGGATAAGCTACATTTGCAGTTGCAAAGAAAGCACTTTTAAGACCCAGAAATGTAAAACCTAAGATATAATCCTCTTTAATTCCTATTTTTCCTTTAATTTTTTCTCCACCTGGACCTGTTGTAGTGCTAGCTCCAAATGGTGTGGTCCCACTTTCTTGAATACCAGTATTCATAAAAGCCTCGTTATCATATGAAATATAAAGAACTGTATTTCTTTCAGTTCGCGCTAAAATATCGGCCATTTTTATTATTTTTGTCATGATAATTTCACCTCTAACTAAAAACGAACCTCCCACATTTTATCTTTGGTTTCCCGAACTCCAAGGTAATCATATAATTTACCTCTATTATCCGTTATAGGTTTCATTTTTTTCGCAGCATATTCGATTTCATCTTTGGTGACATCTCGTCCACCTAAACCGACAATAAAAGATCTAAGAACAACATTTAAACCAAAAAGCGCGCTTGCAACTGATTGACCAACTGGAGGTAAAATTCCACTAAGATCATCATCTTTCTCAAGAATAATTATTTTTTCAATCTTATTATCTTCAATAATTTTTATTAATTGTTCAGTTGGAAATGGTCTCCATGTTCTTAATTTAATTAATCCAACATCCTTATTGTTTTCCATCCATGTGAGAATATTTCCACACATTGATCCCATGGTTAGAAAGACGGTTTTACTGGAACAATCTAAATTATATATTTCAATTGAATGATAAGATCTACCGGTCATTTTTTCAAATTCCCTGAAGGCATTATCCATAATGGGTAATACTTTATTCTTTTCTAATTCTAAAGCTAATCTTCCTTCTCCAAAATAATCCGGAGTAACAATTCCCCCCCAAGTCCCTGTTTTTTCAGTATTAATATGGTGACGTGGTTTTTTTGGAGTGTATTTTAGAACATCTTCATCGGGAATAGCGAAAAATTTCTGAGCACTATGTGAAATTATAAACCCATCATGGACAAATTGAGTAGGAAATAATGAATCTTCAGAAATTTTTGATGAAATTATTGCTGCATCATAAGTTTCTTGAACATTTTCAGAAACGATAGTATTCCATCCCATTCCAGATATTAATGTAAATTCCCATGAATTCCAAATCGAAAGATTTGGAGAATTAAATGCACGGGCTGATATCATCATTGTTAAAGGAACTCTCCATCCCGGTGCCATCGGTAGGCATTCTGTCATTAATAAAAGCCCTTGAGAAGCAGTAGCTATAAAGGTTCTAGCTCCAGCAGCACATGCAGCGGTACTAAATGCACAAGCTGCTATCTCAGATTCCACATTTACGAATGCAGCCTTCAATTTTCCATGATTGACAACATCAGATAAACCTTCCACAGATTGTGTTTGAGGCGTAATTGGAAATGCACAAATCACATCAGGATCAGTTTGACTAACCGCACCCGCAACAGCATAATTACCTGTCATTGTTAATTTGACAGGTTTCTTAATTTCCTTAAAAAAAGGACTCATTGGTTGTACAGACATTTTTTCAAATCACCTTAACATTTCATAACCATAGTCAAAGCTTTATGCTTCTCTCCGGTTTCTTTATCTTTCTTTCCTGGGCAAACTTCAACACAATTTTCACACCCTTTACAATGGAATACATCAACACCGACTATTTGCCATTTGTTATCGCGAAATTCTCGTTCAATACATAAATCAGGGCAAATAAAAACACAATTACCACATTGAATGCAATATTCTGGGTGAAAAGACGCATAACTGACTCCCCAAGATCCTGTATTTACTCGAGTGGAGCCCCCGTCTATGACATCAGTATACCAAACGCCTGCTTTATCTAATTCTGCAGCCCCTAGTTTTCCTAGTCCGATGTGACTCCATTCTTTTTTATAATCTTTTTCAAAGCTAATTTTAACTTTATCATCACAAGGATAAATCTTTGTTGCGTCTGGAACTGTTTTTATTGCATCCATATTCTTTTGAGCTATTTTTGGATTGAATTGGTCACCGATTGCAGTAATCAGTTCATCAAGAGTAAATATTTGAGGTGCAACTTTTACTAAAGCGCCTAATATTAAGGTATTTGTAATATTTCGTCCTAAATATTCTAATGCAATGTTAGTAGCATCAATTAACGCAACGTTAATTTCTGGAGGATTATTTTTATCAATGATTTCTCTTATTTCCTCATAGGGTTTACAGGTATTTACAATCAAGTAACCCCCTGGAACAATTCCCGCAGTACAGTCAACATCTTCAAGCAAAGTATCATCCAATATACAGCTATATTGAGGGGAGTAAACTTGTTCATTTGTTCGCACTTTGCTATAGTCTTTTGACATTCGTACAAAAGATGCGACAGGTGAACCCATTCTTTCAGCTCCAAATGTGGGCATACAAGTAGCTGGGCCATCAAAAGCCATAGAACATAGTTGGGCAGCAGTTACTGCTCCTTGTCCCCCACGTCCATGAAATCTCACAAGATATTTGGGTATATTTTCTTTATTTTCAGCCATATTTTTCATCCCATTTAAGTAGAAAAACAAAAACTAGACTTCGACTTGTCATAATAAATTATTTCTTATAGATTTTATTATAGAGAAAATCATAACAATTACATGCCTCCTTATAATAAGCCATTAAACCGAGTTCAACTTTCCATGAGAAATTTTCAATTAATACTACATAGGAATAAAAAATTATAACCCGTGCCAATTATCAGATACTAATTTTACAATAGGTATTATTTTCGAGGTTTAAAAAAATAGATAATAAAAAAATTCAGAGATTAAAAATTTTCTTGGTATTTGGAAGCCTAATATAACCTAAATGAACATAAATTAGATGATATAATGCAAATCACAGTAAATTCAAACGTATATATTAAACTTATTTCGATTCTACTTAAAATTAATAAAGATCTAGGGAGTCCTGCAAATTTTAGTATGGTTCTCCAATCTATGTTTGATAGGATTAAAATTATAAGAACTCTTCAAGAAGAAAATAGGAAATTAAGAGAAAAACTAGATGGAATGAATCTAAATATGCAAGATTTATTAAAACTATCCCTTTCCAGACCTGCTGCACCAATAATGGCTATGGCTCAATCAAATCTTCAACCATTATCACCCCCCTCTTCATTCTATCCTCCCTCACCTCCCCCTAGAAAAATAATTGAGAATATAGGTTCTCCTCCAGAAACACTGAATATAAAACATGATTTACAAACTGAATTAAATCAACTATTAGATGGAAGTGTTCCTAAACCTTCAAAAATTAAACAACTCATAGAGGCCAAGGTTATTAATTAAAAGTGTGATAGAAGAAACAACTAGATCTTTGAAGCCCAATACGATGGATCATATCCATTAGAGATAAATTCTTTCTGGTTTTTTCTAAATATTACAAAAGGTGTACCCATTCTGGTTGATAAATTATAATTATCTTGGATCCAATTTTTTAATGAATTTTTCATTTCTGATGGTAATTTGTCAAGATAAAGCCATTTAAAGCTGATATTTCTTTCCAATAACCATTTTATTCCACGTTTACAATGTGGACATGTCGTTAAACTGAAATAGTAAATAATTACTTGCTGATCTTTTAGCTTATTTTCATTTTCAATTGTCCAATCTAGCAATTCTAAATTTATATCCATGAAAAGTGAAATGAAAAATGTTGTTTTAAGTTTATCTTTTTGTGAATTCATAAATCGGGACGCCAAAAATTTCCCAAACTGGTTTTTGGTCAAAATTTACTTTTTGAATTGCCTTTGTTATCTCAGGATAATCTTTCATCAATTTAGCGAGTTCGTTTATAACACTTTTTCCATCTGAAACTTTTTGAATTAACTTAATACAATAATCTTGAGGAACACCTAAGTAAATTGCTTCAGTCAAAATTAGTTTTTGATATAGTTCAAATGTTTGTTTTCTGTATTTGATGAAGTACTTATTTACAGTATCTTGAAAATTGGAAAAATCATCAGTATTTACTATTCCTTTTTCATAGCATGCATAAATCTGTTTTGAATACTTTTTTTCAAAAACTTCTCCAATTTCTTCTGCAAAATCAAATAATGTTGGTTCTACAAGATGACTTAATCGTGATTTAACACTGGTCATCAATGCTACAAAAATATGCTCTTTTTTACTGAATCTAACTTCTATTTCGCCTGATTTTATTAATTGCACTCCAGATAACCATCCAATATTTTCAGCAAAAGAATTTATTGCGCTCAGTAACCCAGACACTAAATTTTGATTGATTGGAGAACTTTCCATTTTTCCCTGAAAAGCTAAAAAGTGAAATAGACATAAGCCATTATTTGTGATAAAGTAAACTTCAGGAATTTTCAAAGTTCCCTTAAGTGAAAGGGGAGCTACCTTACGTTCTTTAGTTTTTTGACGAGCTATTTTATTCTTATAATTTGGAATAACATATTTTAGATCGATATTACTTTTTACTTGAGTTAAATAGTTATAATATAATGAAAATTGAGAATAATTTAATGAAATTTCATTTTGATTAAGTAAGATTTCTTTCAATTTCTTATTTTCTTCAATTGCGGAAATAGATAGTGCCTCAAAATCTTCATTTTTTATTTTCCATAATGTCACTGATTTTTTATTCAAATCAAGATCCATGATGTTAAAATTTTCATTCATCCCTATTAAATTTGTTATCCATTTTTTTTGGTAATTCCGATCCATGTTAAGATCAAAAAACTGCAAATCCCGTAGCTTCGACACAAATCGTAGCTTTTTGCTTTTTTCCACCACTCTTCAGTCTTTTCTATGATGTATTCTTGCCCACAAGATACAAATCTAACCTAA
>JAUWOE010000141.1 GCA_030612265.1 Promethearchaeum sp. | reverse complement strand
AGTATCTCTGATCCCAAAGTCGCAGCCGCAATAAATCGTGAAATAAAGCGTCAAGAGGAAGGGTTAGAATTGATACCATCCGAAAACTATACTTCTCGTGCTGTTCTCCAAGCTGTTGGTAGTGTATTTACAAATAAATATTCCGAAGGATATCCGAAAAAAAGATATTACGGTGGTAACGAGATCGTTGATGAAATCGAATCTCTTGCTATTGAAAGGGCAAAGGAGTTATTTGGATGTGAACATGTTAACGTTCAACCATATTCGGGCTCTCCTGCCAATCAGGCAGTATATTTCGCTCTCCTAAATTTGAAGGATAAATTTCTTGGATTTAATTTAACGAGCGGCGGACACCTCACTCATGGAAGCCACGTTAATTTCTCGGGAAAAAACTATACTTGTGTTAGTTATGATGTCAATCCGAAAACAGAAATGCTCGATATGGATGTCGTCCGTAAGCTTGCAATCAAAGAAAAACCAAAAATGATATTAAGCGGTTTGACTGCATATCCCCGAAAATTAGATTTTAAAGCATTCCAAGAGATCGCAGAGGAAGTAAATGCTTATCATATGGCGGACATTGCCCATATTGCGGGACTAGTTGCGGGCGGAGTACATCAGAGTCCTGTTCCCTATGCTGATGTTGTAACGACCACGACTCATAAAACTCTGCGTGGACCTCGCGGGGCAATGATCATGTGTAAAACAGAAGATAGACTGCACGATTTATATCACTCCAATTCTAAGAAAGATTTAGCACAGTTAATTGATTCTGCAGTATTCCCCGGTCTTCAAGGAGGTCCACATGATCACATTAACGCTGCAAAAGCAGTCTGTTTTGGAGAAGCATTAAAACCCGATTTTAAAGTATATGCACAACAGATTGTTAATAACGCAAAAGCGTTAGCGGAGGAATTAATGGCACTTGGGATAAAATTGGTATCTAACGGAACCGACAATCATCTGATCCTTATCGATATGAGACCTGAAGGATTGACTGGTGAAGGAAAATTAATCCAAAATGCACTAGATCATGCTGGACTCACCGTCAATAAAAATACCGTTCCATATGAGCCTTCTACTCCTTTCAATCCTTCCGGAATTCGGTTGGGAACTCCTGCAATTACATCCCGTGGAATGAAAGAGTCTGAGATGAAAGTTATTGCATCAGGTTTAGCAAGAGTTATTAAATCCAAAGGTAATCTAAATATAAGTGCTCAAGTTAAAGCAGAAATATTAGAACTTACAAGGGAATTTCCTGTCTACCCTGGATTGACAATATTTAAGTAAAATAAAAAAAAATACCGATATTTTTTTTTTCCAATTTTTTCTAATTTTCTATTACATAAAGCACAATAGGTACTAACAACGCGAGAATTCCTGTTGAAATGACAGCAATCGTAAAAAGTGTATATCTCGTATTATAACTCTCAAGAATAGAACCATCATAATACTTTTCTATACCCTCGTCCTTGTATATATCTAATAGACCGGTCAACAATTTGAATCTTGTTTGTTTTCCTCTTGAAAGACCTGTTATAACCACCATGTTTACAACTAATATCAATAGTATGAACAAGATAAAAATTAAGAAATATTCAGGGGAGAATGCCATAGCCGAATTAATTGCAAGAGCTAAAAAATTTAAGAAAATCGCTGTTAGGATGAAAATTATATCTGTCTTCGTATTTGTGTTAAGTTCTTCTACAATATGATCATGTAATTTTTCAAGCATAAAATTTCACCATTTATCATTAAGAAATTCATATTTTTAATAGTATTGAAAATTGATCTATTTTTTCAATATTGATTGAAAAGGACTATTAGATGATGGAAAAGGCAGAAAAAATATAATATCGAATTTTCTATATTAAAATAAAATAAATTTCATTCAATTTTTTCTTGTTCGATAATATTTTCAATTTCTTTTAATAAATTTGGGATGTCATTCTTGATAGTTTGCCATACAATTTCCAGATCAATATCAAAATATCCGTGAATTAAACGATTCCGCATCCCTATTATATGTTTCCAAGGAATAGTTGAATATTTCTGCTTCAATTCAGAAGTAATTGAACTTACTGCTTTTCCAATTATTTCTATAAGATGAACTGATGCATAAGCTAGAATTTTGTCATTTTCAAATTATATTTTTGAGGAATTTTTAGTGAACTCCAGAATTTCTTTGCATGCGTCGAAAATGTGTTTAATCCTTGTAGAGTTATCTTCAACCATAAATTACCACAGCCTGATTAAGAACCTCTTGACGAAAATATCGACTTAAATCTATTATCAACTGATATCTGACAACCGAAAACTGATTTAAAGGATAGCCTCACTTCGGAGCAGGCTCCTTCGTTCTGAAATGATGTTATGATGAGACGGAGGAGGTGGGATTGATATGATAGAGGTATTGATATTATTATATATTATGGTAATGTTTTGAGCAGAAAGAGAAAAAATGACCGAGAATTACTCAGTCAGATGGTCATCGACACCTAGATGCGGATAATCCAGAATTGATGATTTTTTTTAATTTTTTAGAATTGGATTTTAAATACTTTCACAAAGTAAAATATAAAATTTACAGATCTGCTAAACCCCGATACCGATGGGGATGACATTAGCGACGGGGATGAAGTTGAGAATAAAACCAAACCCTTGGATAAATACAACATTGAAAGCAAACTACTTATCACTCTTTACTTTGGAGCACCATTTCTTTCGATATTTAGAGAAATCTTCCAAAATTCTAAGGAAATTCTAAGTGAGAACCAAAACATTAATAATCTAAACAAATTTCCTAATATACCAAGTTATAGTGATAAAATTAAACTATTTAAGAAATTTCCTCATTACTTCACTCTTGCGTATTTAATTGCTCATAGAAATGCTGATCTTAAAAGAAAAATTCGGAAAAATGATTTTTATGACATAGCGAATTTGTTGTAGGAGAGAGATCATTTAAAAGAAATACTAATTAATTTATAGAAAAAATGGAATGTAAGATTTTAATGATAAAGTTTTCGACTTGTTCAAAACTCCCCAAATTCTGCTTGTATAGGCAATCTTTTTCTCTATATTTAAATATGTGAATTTTTCTTAGAATAGTAATTTATTTATTTTCAATAAATGAGTCAAATGAAGGTGGTTGTTGTTGCTATTGTTTCTATATTTTTGGCGAATTTCCTTATGGACTGTGTCCATGAGGAGGAATAAAAATGGAAAAAACAGAAGAAAAGGGAGAAATTCCTAAATTGATAGAGAAAAAGAAATGGCTGCCGACAACCCTCACAACGAGTCTGACTTTAATAGCCATACTATGGGCATTATTCTTTTATGGATGGTTAGACTTGCAAATCCCACTTTACTTTTCAATAGGGTTCCCTTTTATGCTCCTTTTTTTATATATTACTCTAAAATTTCATTCGTTATATAAATTTCTATGGATAATATCTATAGGTATCGTTTTTGCTGGAATAATTTGGTTTGGAATTGGTTTTTTAGTAGTGGGTGTGTTTTCGACTCCGCTCCCCGAATTTTATGTTTTATTCATCCCACCAAGTTTGGCTATCGGGTGCTACCTCGCATTTAGATGGGGAAAAAGGAGGGATTTCAGACCTTATATGTGGTAAGATCGAATTTTGCTTGAACTAATTCATATGAATCAAAAAAGTAGACCATATGAAAGTTCACAGAGGTTTTTGTGAAGTTTTATCAAGATTGCATCTAATTCCCGCCAGTAAAAGTTTGAATGGTCTATAAGGACAATTTATACTTTTTTGCAGTGAATTCTAAAAGTGAAATATAGAAATTTATGGAATATTAATAATATAAGTCATCATCATCATTTTTTTCTTTTAAATCATTTAATATCAATTCCAATTGAT
Source organism: Promethearchaeum sp. (assembly GCA_030612265.1). Classification (GTDB taxonomy): domain Archaea; phylum Asgardarchaeota; class Lokiarchaeia; order Sigyniarchaeales; family Promethearchaeaceae; genus Promethearchaeum. The sequence continues at coordinate 5,806 of JAUWOE010000141.1, read as the reverse complement.
CGATCTCATCAACAATCTTATTTTCTTCTTTAAGTGGTAGATCTTCCAATTCAATCTGTTTTTCAAGTTTATCAATTTGTAGACGAATTCTCTTTCTTTTTTCTTCTTTTTCTATTTTTTTCTTTTTTTCTTATTCTATTTTTCTTCTAATTTCTATGATTTTCCTTCTTTCTTCTTCAATTTCTTCATCTTCTATGTTTTTTTTTCTTTCTTCTTTATCTAGCACTGATTTTCAAGATTTTTCATCGTTACATGTTTTTTCTAATTTAGACATTTACACATCGAATATTTACAATTCGTTGCTGATTATTCATTAAATTATCTGAGGGGGTTTCCAATTCAGACATTTCATCTTTACTTTTAATTTCATTATCATTCATATCTATCACTTAACCTAAAATTTATGGAAATACTCCGTTATGTTTTTTCTTGATTCAAAATAGTATGATACCAAATAAATTACAAACGAACTGAGAACTATCATTCCCAATATTTCAGCTAGCTCTAAAATATTAACAAATAATGGGAAAGAGATATTTCCTCCACCATAATTCATTATAGTAACAAATTTTAATAAAGAAAAGGATGTAATAAAGCCACTTAGCAATCCTGTGAGAATCCCAATAAGAAATATTATTGAGATCTGTGATGTGATCAATTTTAATAGACCAATACGGCCAAAACCACGTGCTAATAAGACACCGTTGAAATATTTATTTTCTCTCTGAAATGAGAGTATTAAAATTGCCAATCCAAAAGCCAATAAAACACCAATCATCAAAAATTCCAAGTAGACTATTCCGTAAAATCCCGTTTCATCAAGGGCCAAATTATAACTTAAATTATCCCAATTTTGATCAAAGAATGCAAACCAGGCATATTCAAAATACTCACTAGTAACATTGTTCAATATACCCTCAAGAACTTCAGGATCATCTTCAACATCTGTATCAATATCAATCATTTGAAGAATATCTATTCCATGAAGGAGGTTTTTATCTTGATTTACCGAACTGATATCAATTATCATTCTTTCTCGATATGAGAAACTCAATTGGCCAGAAAACACATAAAATCCAGGCATTACATTTATTGATACAATGATTTTCACAGAAATTGTTTCATTTTGAATTTCCATCGAACTATAATTAAAGAATGAATGTGTGAATGAATACAAATCATCAATTTCTAAATTATTTAAAGTCAAAAAAGCACTATTAACAATTACACCTGGTATTGTATTTAAAGGATCTTTGTTGTAATCAATGACATCTTCAATTTTAGAAACAAAATCACGAGAGGGTAATTTTTTGTCTCCCTCTTGTATAATGTCTAGATACCCTTCAATATCAGTATATATTTTCTCACTATTATATTCATCAGAGGTCATTTCAGTATAACTCGTCAATACTTGGTTAATTAAAGTTTCATTATCAGAAGTTGTATATGATTTTAATTGAGATTCGAGCAAATCAATTTCAGAAGTGTTTACAATTGACATATCTTCATTATTATATAATACTGCAACATCAGATCCAACATCCATGTTATCAATCATTATCTCATAGCGTGAAAAGGAATTCAAAAATACATTTGTGAATACCAAGAGTGATGTAAATATTCCAACTAACAAGATTACAGTTCTATATTGTTTGCGTCTAACCATTTCCATACCGCATAAATAACTTTTTTCTTTTAGAAAAAGAGAAGATAAAAATTTTGAAATTTTAGCAAATCTACTGGGTTTTTCAACCACTAATATACGAATAATTCCAACAACTAACAGAACCGGTGATATTACTGCAAATATTAAAAAGACACCGAAATATCTTTCAATTAAACCTGAAATGGAGATAAGTGTATCCGTAGCTGATGGTAATGTACCCAAATAAAATAATAAATATATGAGGAGGGGGAATAAAGAAATAATAATAAGGGCAATAGAGATCACAATCTGACGGGTTGATTATCGGATATCTTGTCAAATTTCCGAGATTGAATCCGTTCTGATTATTTTTTTCATCTTTTTTCAATATCTTAACTCAATTATCCCTTAAACACGATTTGTTCACTATATATTAGCAAGAAATTGCCATTTCCAAACCACAAATCAGGTCACTAAAGGATAATGAACTTTCAAGCATATATCTCATCCAGATAAACCACAAATCCGCCTCCTCATATCCACTATAATATCATTGCCAAATCAGTAGGTTTACCTACTGGATGTAGGCTCTATCTTTTAATCAGTTGTCAGTTTTGGTTTTAAGGATGGCTTCATTTCGGAGCGATGCTCCTTCATTTGCAATGTTTTTATGGATTTATTTGGAGATGCGGATGAGATATTATGATATTTTGGGCAGAAATAGAAAAAATGACCGAGAATTACTCAGTCAGATGGTCATCGACACCTACGGAGCAGAATAATTATGCTTATCAGGTTCGGCTTGTAGGGGAACATTCTTTAGTTTTTTCATCAACAAAGGCTTAAGGAGCAAAATTCTTATTTTTTTTAGAAGATATGGGAGTTTCGGACCAAATTTCTTCAAAATTAAATATGAATCAATCAAATTTTCAATGCCTTTTAAACCGGAAGGCATCAATTCCATGTTGATAGTCCCATTAAACTGAATGTTCTTAAGAAATTTTTCAAATAAATCCAAGGGTAGTTCACCGCCTTCAGTTCCAAATGGCCAATGACAGTCTGAATCGTGTGTTAATTCAGAAATGTGAATGTAATGTATGTCAGGTAAAAGAATTTCGGGAATATTAAATAAATCCTCTTTTCCATGAGTAAGAAAACTATGTGGAACGTCAAAACATATTCCTACGTTCGCTTTAGTTTTACTTTTAGTGCTTAGATACCAAGTTTTAAAGTCTTCCAATTTTAGACCTGGAAGATTTTCCAATAAAACCATAATTTTTATCCGATCCAAATTTTTAAGAAAATATTCTTCATCTTTATCAGGGTCCATCGGAGGGTGAACGACTATTCCAAGAGCACCTAATGCGTTAGCATATGTTTTGAGATTATCCATGTATTTTTCTACTTTTTCAGATTGTTTTTTTGAGCTTAAATCGAATCCCCAGTCGAAGTAATATGGTGCGTGAAGTATAACCGATTTTTTCTGAACTAACGGTAAAACTGCTTCTATATCATCGAATACTGTAGGATCTAATTCTAGATGTTCAAATCCTAAGAGATTTGCCATTGAAATTATGTGTGAAGGTTTCAATTGCCCTAACGATTGGATCGTTTGTCCGACTTTGAAGGTCATAAATACCAACAATTACCAATTATTTAATAAATATTATATGTGTTCTTTTTTTTCATTCATCTATGATCGATGGAAAGAATATTCGTTTGGGGCCACTCAAAAAAGAGTATATTCCGCATTATGTCAAATGGTTTAATGATCCATCAATGGTTCAATATTTAGGTATGATCCGACCAATGACTCTCGAAAATGAAGAGCAATGGTATGAAAATGCAATAAAAAATCAAAATGCTGTTCATTTTTCAATTCTTCTAATCGATGAAGATAAAAAACATTTAATTGGAAACTGTAGTGTTAGAATTGACTGGAGAAATAAATTGGGGCATTTAGGGATTACTATAGGAGAAAAAGAATATTGGGGAAAGGGATATGGGACGGGGGCAATACAACTTTTGTTAAATTATTGTTTCCAGACTCTTAACATGCATAAAGTTGAACTTCAAGTCTATGATTTCAATACTCGGGCGATTAAATCTTATAAAAAATTAGAATTTAAAGAAGAAGGGATTCTACGCAAATCTCACTATGTAAATGGTAAATATGCTGATATAATCGAGATGGGGCTCTTAAAAGATGAATGGAAATGTATTCAATAAGAATAGATGAAACAAGAAAGAGAATTATGTAAAAAAAAATTTTTTATTGATTTTATTATACTCTTTGAGTAATGACAACTTTTTTTAATTGATCCTCGAATTCATCGAGTTTTTCTAAGAAAATTTCAACTGCTTTGGTCAAAATCTCCTTAATTGGAAGAGCCCCTGTTCCTTCAATAGTAAAGACAAATTTGTTAGGCACATAGTCGATTGTTATTGCTCCTGGAGGTACATATTTTTCAGCGGAACCGGTAAAATCTGGACATTTCCAATATTCTTCAACTAAAGCTAATTTTCCATCAACTTTTTTGAATAATTTTGTATGATCATGCTTTATTACTTCGTCAATTTGAGAATTTTTTAGCTTAGAATTGTCAATCTTTACATCTGGAAAATATTTATATCCAACTGAACAAACTGGTTGAAATTTCGCATGATCCATTCCAATTCCTAATTGAGCATATGCCTCAAAAACTAGGGAAGATTTTTTCCCTAATTTTGCGATAATAATGTTATTATTAACAGGATGAATTTTTTCATCCATTGATTTAAGATCACCTGAATAAGCCATAACCTCATTATTTTTGGTTCTGATGTCACATTCTAGTTGGACTTGGCAAAGCGTGCAGCCATGACCTCCACAAGAGCATTCATCAGGAAGGTTATAATTCTTTAAATCGGTTGTTAAAGGAATTAGGGCTAATCTATGTGCGATCATTTCATCAAATAGCACAGTATCATTTTCAACAAATAAAACTTCAGTTATAGCCATAGATGGAACTTCGGTTAGAATAATTCTCCTAAAAGCATTAGCCAATTCAATGCTAACACCATCAAGAATAACCTTCATCAAATCTTGATTTTTATTTTGAATATGTTCAATTACTTCGATTTTCATTTTAACACCAGTACTTTGCAAGTTAAATCAATTCGGCATAAAATTTATGTTTTGCGAATTACCAAGATTTCCTAAAGTTTAGCAACCTTTTCCTCACTCACTTATCGAAAAATTTATTTTTATACAAGATATATTTCTTGATATATCCTAAAGAGTTCCATCGAGATCTATGATAATTAATTTATTTCCCATAAAATAATTCCTTTTATCTGAGTTAAATTAAAATAGTTCTTCATTTCCAAATAGATTGATGAAGATTATTTTTGATAAAAAATATTTTATTGAATACGATCATACTCCTGCAGGAGATTCTGGTCGACTTGAACCTGCTTATAAAGCCTTGAAAGATGATCCTCAGTACATTTTTGTGAATCCTAAACCTGCGCCATTAGGAACCATAGAAAGAGCTCATTCTATCAGACATATAAAAGAAATTAAAAAAAATAATCATGGATTCAAAATTAAATTGTATGATATTGCTAGATTGGCTGCTGGTGGTGCAATATTATGTGCAGATAACGCAAAAACTGGAAATCCTGCATTTGGTCTTATCCGTCCTCCAGGTCATCATGCTTCATATGATTCATGTTGGGGATTTTGTTATTTTAATAATATAGCAATCTCATTACTTCATCTTCGCGATACCAGTGGATGCAAGCGCGCCTTTATTTTAGACTTTGATCTACATGTAGGCGATGGGAATAAAAATATATTGGAACCGCTTAAGGATTATGAAATTTTAAACCCTCATGCAAATAATGAGGAAAGTTATTTAAAATTAGTAAAAGAAAGATTAGAAAATGCCCAAGATTGTGATATTATAGTGGCTTCAGCTGGGTTTGATCAAGGGATTGATGATTGGGGCAGACTGTTGAGCCCTAATGCATATTTTCGGATAGGGGCTATGATGAAAGAATTTGCTGAAAAAAGATGTAATGGAAGAAGATATGCTCTTCTTGAAGGAGGTTATAATTTCAAGAAAATGGCTGTTAATATTAAATCTTTCTGCGAGGGATTTCGGTAAACTAAAAATT
>JAUWOE010000308.1 GCA_030612265.1 Promethearchaeum sp. | reverse complement strand
AGATAGTGGAAGCATTAAAATTATATCTTCTAAAAAAATTAAAAACGACAAATTGGACAAAATCTCTAATTGGGAAACCTATTTCTTTCGATTACCGTCTAAATTTTTTGAGATTTACAAACAATTCTCAGAGCATTTAATTCCTTTAAAGCAATTAGCGGAGGTAAAAACAGGGGTCTATACAGGGTTAAATGATTTTTTTTATATAAGAAAAAACGAAGATAATAATCTAGAAAAACCACAACCCAGCTCACAATTTCTATTCAAAGTCATCCGAAGTCCTAAACAAATTAATAATTGGGAAATTACTAAAAATGACTTGTCTCATCGGCTGTTAATTTGTCAGAAATCCAAAAAATTCCTTAAAAAGCACGATATCGAAACATTAAATTACATTTTATGGGGAGAAAAACAATCTACACGTCTTAAACAGAAAGTAGTCACAAAAATTTCTTGGCCAAACGTCCCGTCGTTAAAAAATAGGAATCCTGGTTGGTGGAGCTTTACTGATGTTATACCTACAAATGTTTTTTTACGTTATATTTACTATCAGAACTTCCTTCAACCATTTTCTACTGAACCAATTTTCAGTGATCGTTGTTTCCATCAGATTTACCCAGATAAAGGAATTAATTTTAAAAGATTATCTTTGATTCTAAATTTCGCCATTACACAATTATTTATTGAAATAAATGGCCGGAATACATTAGGACAAGGAGCTCTAAAACTAGAAACAATGACAGCGCGCATACTTCCTATTTTAAACTGCATTAATTTAGATTTTTGGAATACTATTCCAGGTCTATATTATTCAGATTTACCAGATATTGAGATAACCGCATATAAATCTCTTGGAATAAAAAATCCCAAAGGAATTTACAAACAAATTAAATCCATCCATCATCAATTAGTTGAAATAAGAATTAAAAAATCACATGGATAAACAAGCTTCAACTGCTAACCAAAATACTCTTTCCCTAACTGAAAGAGTTTTATTAAAGAAATTACTCCATTCTTCTCCACTTACATCATCGCTTCCATATAGAATTTGGCCAATATTTACCCCCCTAAATTTTGCAACTGCGAAAAAAGCAGCAGCTTCCATTTCGACAGTTGAACAGCCTTCTTCTTTTCGAAGTGATATTTTATCAGGAGTTTCTCGATAGAAGGCATCTGTGGTCCAAGTTTTTGAAAGTTTATATTTTACATTATGTTTCTTCATAATTTTTTCAATCGCTTCTATTGCTTTTGCGCTTGCTTCAACTTCTCTGGAAGGTGGGAGATAATGATATGATGTACCCTCATCTCTTACTGCGGAAACGGGAATAAACAAAAAATCTTTTAAATTTTTATCAAGTAAACCGGAGCTACCACAAACGATAAAATTTTCACATCCCAAAGCAATCACATATTCAAAAAGAGCTGCAGATAATGGGGCACCCAATCCACAATGAAACATTGCAAATTTTTCTCCATTATTAATTACTTCATAAATTGGGTGTTCACCAATTTCACTGCGTTCAATATCAATTACTCTTGCTTTTCCATCTTTTACTAATTTATCAATGATATCTTGAAAGAAAGTTATAACACAACTGTTAGGAATATTAATGGGTTTAACTAATTCGCTAGGATTGAGTAAGGCTTTTTGATTTGGATCGAATTCTAATATGGGAAACTTTTTTTTCAACATTATAACCAATAAAATAGAAATGAGCGAAAAAAAATATAAATTTTACATATTTAATGCCCAATCATATTGAGAATACTTAATTTTTACATGATCTAGTTGTCCAATTTGCCCTTTCCAATATCTTTTAATAAAAGGTACAATCCCGCCCGCCCAATTCTTAAAATCATTTTTATACCATTTGAAAATCGGATTTAAACGAAGGATTTTTGAGGACTCATCGAATTTTACTTGGGTTGAATTATTCACAAAATTAGAAGAAACGCTTTCTAAAAGTTCATTCAGATTTTCCCCCTGGAATAAGCGACCATAAAGCACGGGACAACTTGCTGAACCACAATTAATGGCGAAATGAATTCGCGGATCTTTAAACTTTTGCCTAATAATTTTCGATTCTAATGTAGATAAACTCATTGATTTTCCTGCAATCTTATGTTTTCTTAGAACAAAGAATTTAAGCCTACTAATGGTTGTCAAATTCCCTTTCCATTGATTCTTCTTCTCCAATACATTCAAAACCGCTTTGATAGTGAAAAGATTATACGCATTTAACCAAAAAGCAAATTCATCGTCATGAGAAAGCACGCTCACATCCATTGTCTCAAACTCTTTGATTTTATTTATAAACCAAGTGTCATCTTTAATTAGATTATAGTCAACATTATGCTTATCATCGAGATAACGCCCCAATTGAGATAGATTAGAAATATCTTTTGTTGCCTTAGTTTTAATCATAATAATAACACCAAGTATGCTTTCAAAAATCCCTTGGCTAAAACATATAAGAGAATTATCAAGATATAAAAATTTTAATAATTTTTGGGATTATATGCAAATTTCTTATAATCAAATGAAAAACAAACTGCATAAATTCACCATTAAATAGTAATTTTCCAACTAATCTCAAAGGAAAATCCATATCGGCATAATTCTCAACTATTTCATGTAAATCTTTTGAATTCAGATACATTCTAAGAAATCGATTAAAATCTTCAGATTTTAGTTCCATTAAAATTAAGCGTATGAGAAAATGCAATCTTAACTCAATCCCAATGCTATATTTAACAGGTCTTTCATAGTTTTTCCTAAAAAAAAGTTGGGAAAAATCATTTTTCTTCAAAGATTTATCAATTACCGGAGCTAAAATCTTTGCGGCAGATACTAACATCACAATTCCACCACCAGTTGTAGCTTTCACCATACATGCAGAATCACCTAATAATACTGCATTTTTAAAAGCAAATCGTTTTGGATATCCAAAAGGTAGCGCGCCTCCTTGTTTAGATATAATTTGAGAAGAATCCACCTCAATTTTTTTAAGAAAAGTACTAAATGCCTTATTAGGATGACTTGAAGTTGCTAATCCAATTCGACATACATTATTATTACCTTCAGGAACAATATATCCGAATAATTCTTTCCACCTTTGATCAAAATACATAGCAGTTTTATTTAGAGCATAATTATACTTCACGCGAGCTTGCACTGCGGGAATCATAGTATTTTTTATTCCATAACGTTTTGCAACCTTTGAAAATGGCCCATCCGCGCCAACAATGATTTTTGCCACAATACCGTGCTTTGATGTTTTAATTAATACTTTATTATTGGGTAAACCCCAATGTGAAAGATATTTTTCTCCTAAATAATATTTTACGCCCATTTCTTGAGCTTTCATTCCAAAAAACTTATCAAACTCTACTCGATCGATAATAACTGGATTTTCTTTTCCTGATAATTCGATACTTTGATTATTTGGTGCGACTATCTTTGCAGTTTTAACTCTGTTGAGAATTAATGATTTTGGAAATGGGGCT
>JAUWOE010000129.1 GCA_030612265.1 Promethearchaeum sp. | reverse complement strand
AGGTATGCACCCTGTGTATGGTGTTTTCATGAGTGTTTGGGCATAACATTAGTTCAATCGGCCATTTTTTTATAGTTTTACATTCTACCATTAAATTTACGGATTATGCAAAACACTCTATCTAAATTAAAACTATTAGGTAATGATGCAATTATTTTGATTCTTTCTACTTCCGTATTAGGTGTGTTTTTAGCAATTAAGTGATCTATCTTTATGTTTTTAAAATCAAGTGGATTTCCACAATAGAAACATTTTTTATTATAAAACTTCCAGAGAGTTCTGCGGACTAATGGATTTTCTTTTTTTATAATAATTGAAAGTTCAATCGGCATTTTTTCTTATTTCCGAACTTTTTTTAATCTTAATCAATACTTAAGATTTTTTATTATAAGTTCTTTTCTGAGAAATTTTAATTTTTTTTTCGTAATAACGCGAATAATTAAAATGAGATAAATAATCGTTCAATACATAAGTATCTACTACTTCTCCATCCGATAAACCATTTTATCTTTATCCAGAGGATCTGGGGAGTTTAAAAATTTGAGATTTTATATCCTTTTTCGGGAATAAATTTTCCATATCTACTGCCCCAAATTAAAATTTCATAATAATCTGTTTTTAAAAAATCTTTTAACTTTGAGAATAAATCAAATTTATTTTGTGGTAGATTTATTCCAGTCATATCCATATGATCTTTAACTGTTTCAATTATCATAGAAATTTCTGGAAGGTTTTCATTAATATATTTTAAATCGTCTGAAAAATCATGAAGATGGGCACAATTCAAAAATAAATCAGAAAGCAACAGGGCATTTCGAATTTTATAAATTGAAAGATCAGGTTGTTCTAAAGTCTCAATCAATTTTAAGATATCTTTTATATTATTCTCCAAGTTGGATAGAGATCTTGTCAAATTATCTTGATATGGATTAAATTCTGGAAGAAATTTCACTGAATTTTGATAAATCCAAAAATGTTCTATGAAATCATCCATTTCGATAAAAAATTCATCTTGAGTGGGGTATGGAAGCCAAAATGGAATTTCCATGCCAAAACGGAGCAAATGTAGTAGTTCATGAACATAATGTCCACAAGATAATTGGGACACAGACCCCCCAACAATAGGTTCATATGATTTTGGCTGGATCATTGAGTATGCATGCACTTGATAAAATCCATCATTATGAATCGTTTTATCCAAAATGATCAATTTTCGCTTGTATATTTTTTCAATTGAATCCTCTAAACAGGAGATTTTTGGTGTTCGTTGAAAAGAAAATGGTGCATTTTCTATTGAATATTCTGTCATAAATATGTATTATTCTTTTTTGATAAAAATCCTTTTTTTTATAAAAATAAATAGAAAAATGATTTTAAAAACATTATTTTGAATGTTTCTTTAATCTTTTCTGTAGTTTTTCTGAGAATTCCTTTTTACTTTTCTGAGTAGATAATATAATCTCAACCATAAAAATTATTGAAGTTCTTAATTCATCAGAAATCTGTAAACAATCTTGTTCAGTTTTTTCATGTAATCCAACACTTAAATTATCATAAATTATCTTTAAAGGGTTTAACCCACCTGATCTTAGTATCTCTGGAATTTCATTTTTAACTATATCAATTTTACTTTGTGCATTTTTACTTTTTTTGACATTTAATAATAATTTTTCATAATCTGGTTTTTTAGAATCAGGTATTATTTCTAAAATATCATTCAGCAATTTATCGATTATTTCCTCAATTAATCTTCTATAATAAGCAATAGCTCCTAATCCATAACTTTGAGATTCACAAGTTAAAGCATATTTATAGAGATAAGCATTTTTACCTAACAGTTTATTTAATTTTGTGTTGATAGAGATACTCCAAGGAGGATCTTGACCAATTTTAAACACATTTTTATCTTGAACATCAAATTTTATATAAAAAAAGCGTTCAAACTTCTTACAGCCCATACATTGATACTGCAATTCATAAATTTCTTCATTTATTATTGTATACCCGCCAACATAATTATATCCGACGTAATGATTTATCATATTATATGTTTGAATTGATGTACAATTTGGACAAAACATATTAATTGATGGAGAAGGTAAATCATCTGAAATAAAAGGAACATTAAAATCACATTTTCGATATAATGGATAGGCTTCTAAAAATTCTTTATCAGGCATTATTTTTTCAACTAATTATTCTTTTCAATTATTTATTTAAAATTTAACTGATGAACTCATTATAATTGAAATAATTTCGAAATTAAAAATATGAGCAGATCAAATTACTTATTTCAAATATTTGATTTCTATTTAATATTTTAAAGGCGGTAAAATTTCTGCATTCAATTAATATTATCCACCGTGATTTAAAACCCGCTAATATTATGATTAAAGAGAATAAAATCAAAGTAGGGGATTTTGGAATATGTTTTATCCCAGGAATTGAACGTGATACCTTTACAATGGAACAAGTTGGACCAAAATATTATATTGCTCCTGAATTACTGAGAGTACGTGCAGATGAGATTACAAGTAAAGCAGATTATTATTCAGTAGGAAAAATACTTTATTATTTATTATCAGATGGGATTCCCCTTGAAGGTGAATACTATGATTTAGATAATTTTAAATTATCAAAGTTGCATCAAAATTCAAAATATGATCATTTCAACGAGTTCTTCTCAAAGGCCATTAATTCTCATATAGAAGATCGATATAACACAATAGATGAATTAATTGAGGGATTTGAAATATGTAAAACATATTTTCTAAATTCTGATTCTATAAGTTAATTTCTTCATTGATTATTAATTTTTCTTATAAGGTTATCTTTTTTAATATTCTATAATCTTCGAGATTTTTTTAGTTCCAAATATCAAAAGAGTATAGGGAGAAAATATGAAAGTAAACGCTGTTATCAAAATTAAGGGGTTATTTATAAAAACCCCATTCAAAATTCATACTGATACGGGGGATTATTACTTTTATAACTCAGAATTTTGTGCAGAATACAAAAAATATCAAGAGATTATCCAAAAATATAAAGCAAACACCCCACCAGAATCTATTAGCTTGAACTCGATTTTTTCCACTCCCAGTAAAGATTCGCAAAAAAGCACTCTTATTTTAAAAACGATGGATATAGATCTTTCTGGAGATGTTGATCAGATTTACCAAGCAATATATGGTGCATTTAAGGAATTGTGGATTTCGATATGTTTCTTGTTTACTGCTTTGTATCAATTTAATACAATTATTCTTTTTGATTTTACTACTCAGAAACTGCTTCGACTAATCGAATTTAGGGATTTTAGTCAATTAGGAGATTCCGATATTCTTTATAATCGTGCAACAGATCAACGTTTCCAACAAATAATCTCCCATTTTATTAATCAATTTTCGAAAAATTGGGATTATTCAAATGAATTTGTTTGGATCTTAAAAGAAAAAGTACGGATACCCTATCATTCCGATTTATACTTAAATTATTGGACCGTTTTAGAAAGAACCGCATTTCGATATCTAAAATCAGAAAATATTATTAATCAGAACGGAAATCTTAGTCAAAATTATGAGACTGCATATTTCACATATGGAAAATTGAATGTAAGGACAAATAAATGGAAAATAACAAAGGGAAATTATTTTTTTCTTCTCTGTAATGAAATTAATTTTTCTTTATCTAATGATGATATTGAGTGTATTAAAAATTTTTACAGAATTTATAACCAATTTAAACATGAAGAAGGAGCTATCGATATTATCGCAAGAAATTTTAATATGACAGAGTCGGAAATGATCCGACATACTGAAACTTTTCGGGTAATTCTTGAACGAATATTATTAATGCTGATTGGATTATTAGATAATCAAATCGAATATAAATTCAGTATATCAACAAATGATAATTATGCTAGAACAAATATTTACTTAAAAAATCCAAATCCTGAAGATTTTTCGTTCGACCTATCGGAAATTCATCCATTACTCCATTCAGAAGGAATGGATAATAATCTTCTTTCAGAGCCAGTTCAATATGCTCTTGCAAAATTAATAAAGAAAAGAATAAGGATGAAAGATAATTATCACGATATTATCTCTTTTAATGTCATTTTTCGACAATTACCTGAAATTTTAGATTGGAAAATGGAATATAATAGATTCATTAAAGCCATTTTAATTAACAGTGAATCGGAAAAAGAAATTGAATTGAAAATAGATCAAGATCTTGTAATTGAAGTTAAACACCAGATGAATGCAATTCCTTATAATGAGTTGGAAATTAAATTTCCAAATGGAGACTTAATGGTTTGTGGGAAAAAGGATTTAGAGATAATTTTCGGAAAAGGTGGAAATATTTTAAGTAAAATAAGATGGAACTATATTTCTTTAAACTTCGCTAAATGAACTTTATAATGAAAATCTGGCTGAGGAAAATTCGAAATATACACAATTTAACTTTGGTCTAAAGGAATATCCCTAATCCAATTAATCCGCTGAATAAATGTTGAAATAAACTCCCAACCTTCAATTTTTGAAATAAATTTTTGAATATCAAGTAAATTTTTTCGAAAATCCAGATCACTAGAATAAGCCAATCTAAAAGAACCCCAATTCTTTGCTGCCTTATAGAGTAAATATTGTATATGATCATGTAATAAAATGAAGTTGGGATTAGTGCAGATTATATCAAATCGCTTAATTTCAGTGATTCCTTTAAATATTTCCCCTATAATTTTCAATTTTTCTATTATAGTTTCAGAATCATAAAGTAGACCTTCAAGAAAAGCTTTCCAACTCGTAGTCGATGCATATATTGGATTTGTTTCTACATTTTGACAAAGAACTTTTATCATATCTTTTTTTTGTTGAAATTCCAAATCATTAATTCTTGCTTTAAGATCTTCAGGAGATACATGATCAATATCATATTCCTTTAAAAATTCGCATAAAGAAACATTTTTTGGGATAGGAATGAAGGAAAATTGTGAATTTTCCACTTTTGAAGAACTTAAATTAGAAAATCTAAAATTTATACTACAATTAGTACAACCGAGAGATTCTTGAGAAATATTTGATATAAGCTTAACTTCTTGATTTTTTGGATCTCTTGCTAAATTCCAATCTTCTGCGTGCAATGGAAATGCATGATAAGAATCATAAAAATGTGGGCAATCACATTTTATAACATAAAAATTCGGAGAATTTTCATCTGTAAATAAAATTTGATAGGTTGGAAGTCCTGGTAATATTGATTTATTGGTTTGAGAAATTAAATATTTACAAACATCCTCCCGTGGATGAATAATCGTTTCATCTTGTATAGAATCTCGAATTTTGATTAAATTTTGAAGAAAAAAACCATATAAAACAATATTTAGCTGATAACTTCCCAAAAAAGAGCGAAATTTCATGTTTTCAAAACTATTATCGAACATCCAAGAGTATTTCCTATTATGGTCAACATGATAACCAAAATTATGAAATGCTCGCATACGATCAGAATTATCAAGCAAACCTATACGAATACCTTTAATTAATTTATCTAATGAAATTTTATCAAAATAGGAAAAAATTTTTTTTAAATTTTCTTTGAAAATAAGAAAATTGATATGTGGAAACTTTTCTTGGATAGGTTTAAAATCAAAGAAATTATCTTTTCCAATTGTTTCTTGCAAAAAAACAAAGTCTTGATAAATGCGATTTTGAAGATTATGAATTTTATCAATTAACTCATAGGAAATAATTTTGTTATTTTCATTCTTAAGAAATTCTTTTATAGTTGTAATATTACAAAAATCTGAATTAAAAAAAGGAAGTATTAATTCATAACTTAAGGGGATATATAATTTATGATCCCATACATCTTCCAGCAATTTATTGAATGAAAATTCAATGATTTTACTTAATGTGTTTAATTTTTCGGAATAATCATCAGTTTCAGTATTATATTCTTCATCCTTTAATTCATAATATTCCTTCATCAAATCTAAAAATTTCATATGTTGAGGTAAGGATTGATTTAGAGCTCTATAATAGAATTTTGAATCAGCTAATTCTAATCCAAATTCACTTATAATGATAAGTTTATTTGAAGTCAACTTATTTAAAAGATCCTCAGTCCCTTTGAGATAAAGATGTTTACACTCCTTAATCGGTTTATGAATTGAACCCAAGTGAAGAACTAAGATGTCACAATCATCATAATTTTGAAAATAATGTTCGATATGAATATCCAAGCCGTCAGTATCGCTTACAAATCCGATCTTATTCATTTTATGATCAGCATTCCTTTGAACAGAAAATTTTAAACCAATTGCATCTCTAAAACCACCAATTTCACGATGAAAACTTTCAATTATTTTGCATTTTATCGAATATTTTGGATTTTCTTTTTGAAACTTTAATTTAAATTCTGTATTAGGCTCAATTTTTACCATATTGATATTTTCTGACTTAAAAATGATAAATTGACTATAACTCGTAGGATTTAAATAAATATTTAATTTCAATTTTTGGAGAGCTGTTAGAATTTTTATTAACTGTTCGCAATGATCAGGATGATAATGAGTAACAAAAACGTGGTGGATCTGGCGCAAATCTAAATTATTATTTTTAATTAATTGAAGGGTTCCAAATCCTGGATCAATAATTACAATTTCTTCATTAATATTAAAAAAATAGCATCCTCCTTGAACATTTAGAAGAGAAGGATACCAAGAATTCCATTCTCTTCCAAAGACTAAGAAATTTATTGGATTTTTCTTGACCGGAAATATATCATTATTTGCCATTATTTCATTTAGTAAGTTTTCTCTTAATTCTGATACTTTTGAAATCTTATCAATATCTGTCATCTTCTTAAAAATAATGTATTTAATTTATTTAAAAAATAATATCGTTTGTTAGGAAATATGCAAAATTAAAAGAATCGGAATAGATTTTTTTAATGAAAATAGGATTAGAATTAAAAAAATAAATCTATTGAAGTAAAATTGGGTCTAGAAGCTTTAGAAAAGTTTGAATTATTTTTACATCAAAATTTAACTTCTTTAGATTCATTTCTCTGGATAAATCGAGGAGAATAATAAGTGGGAAAGTGGAAAATTTTACGGGGTATCAGAAGTCAATTTTGGATTATACTCTATAACTTAATCTTTTCTTATTAAAAATCCGTATTTTTCCATTTTATTTGCGAATAATTCTCTTGCTTCTTCTATTACAAAATAAGGCTTTTTTTCTAAATTATCGAGGTATTTTGGTTTTGAAGAACAAATTTTATAATTATCTATCATAAATCCCAACTCATTATACGATCCTTTTTTTACTTTTATTTCCAAAAGAGGAAAAAATTCTTGAAAATTATATATATTTTGAATAATTTGAACCTTTTCGGATATATTATCAGATAATCTTAATTTTTTCATATTATCATAAATTTCTTGGATTGCATGCCTTAGCTCAGCATATTTATCTGGATTTTCTTCTTTTTCTCGAATAAAACTAAGGCGCTTTAATATAATTTTAATGTGTTGATTAATTTTAGTTCGATCTTTGATTTCTTGATTTTTATCTAGAAAATAGAAGAATAACGTCGAACTTCCGCTTGTTTGTCCTTTCTTATTTAAGACGATTTTGAAAATATAAATACCCCTAAAGAAGGAAATAACCACTAAATTTTTCTCTCCTACTATCAAAGAGTCTTCTTCATTCTCATAAGATCCAACATATTCAAAATATTTCTTATTAATTTCTATATTGCAATCTAAATAATTCATATAATTAATTTGGTTTAATTGAATGAATTTCATTAAGTCTATTATTTCGTTGTCAAAATAATTCTGTGATTTTTGAGTAACTAAGGATAAAAGTTTTTCTAATTTCTCAATATATTTATTTAATTTTACAGAAGATGATAAAATACTCGTATTTTGAGATTGAAAAGTTAAGTCGGTTGAATGACTTGATTTCATATGATTTGATTGTTTGGAATTAAATCTATTTAGCGAGATATTATGTTCTTTGGAGCTATCAATAAGGTATTTTAAAAAATTCTCCTTCACTTGAGGATTTTGGGACGAATCTTGGAAATAATTCACACCTAATTTAATATCTCTTAAAAAATTGCCTTTCTTTCCAAAATATAGGTTAAAATTAGCAGATACTAGTTCTAAATCCATACCAGTCTTCGTTTCTATTCTTAATTGAAGAATTTTCAGAATTTCCCAGTAAGTTTTCTCTTGTAATGTTTTTAGAGTATAATATATATCTCCAAATTTATTTGAAGATGTACTATCATAGATTTTTTGTAGTATTTCTTGAATATTTTGTTTATTTTGGGCATCTTTAATATCTTTTTGTTTTTCAGTTTCATCGTTCTTAACGTTTTCTTCAAGGTAACAATTTAAATCTGATTTTAATTCGAAATTTCCAATAGATTTCCATTTCGTTTTTTTACCAATTTTAATATTTAATCCTGCAGTTTTTAATCGTTCAATCAAGCGTTTTCTGCTGGGTTCTTTATTATCCAATCTAACTACATTCCTTCCAACTATATCTGAGTAAGGACGAAGATCTCCAATCTCTATAATGATTGTTCTTTTTTTCATTATCCCCATTGCAATTCCGGCTTCAAAAAGAACATTGGGTCTAGCTTGCCCTGTTAGTTTTGTTTCAAAAGGTTCTTCTTTATCTTTCCAAAATTCTTCTTTTAATTTCGCACAATCATCAGGTGTTAGTAATATAATAACTACTTTAGTCAGTTCAAATGCTTTTTCTAGAACATCTCCAACATAAGGACTCGGTTCTCCTGTTGCTCTAACACAATCTTCCCATTCAAGTGTAGATATATTTAGAGAACTAAGAAAATCAGAAATTGCTGATTTCATTTCTAAATTTCTACCATGCACAATAAACACATCGTCTTTTCCAATTTGATCTTCTTGAAGATTTTTTTTCTTAGATTTTTTTTTTCCTACTTTCTCATTTTCAATCAATTTAGGATCAACTTGGCATACAATATAATTTATTTCCAGATTATTCTCCCCAATTGGATGGATTAGATGAATATTTTTTAGCATTACTTCTTTTTTTTCTTTTTTTTTTAATATTGAATCAAGATTTTTTATTTTTTGTGATGTTCCTCTAATAATATAATCAGTTTGATAACAACCCATATACGTCCCATATTCTCCTGAGTTTAACAAACTTACCCAACATCCATCTAAAAATTCAGCTAATTCGTTTTCATTATCTTGCCTTAGCATACTTTGAAGTATTTTGATTTCTTTTTGTCCTTTTTCAACCATTTTTTAAATCTATCCATTTCATTATTTTTGTAATGTAAAAGTAGTCTCGATAATTATTGTCTCCATATTCATATTAATGATATATCTCTTATTATTAAATGCTAAATATTACACGGTAAATCAATAGTTAAATGATGTGTAAAAAAATAATTCTAAGAAATTATCTGGGATTTTATAGTTAATAAAGAAATTTTTAAGAAGTTAGTTAGTTAATCAATTTTCTAGATTTTTGACTATTATACCTTTTAGGTGATAGTCATTTTTATATCTTTAGAGATAGTTTTCTATTAAAGTTTGATTAAACTCCTTTTTGTTTAAATGAATTGTATATCCCATTTTTTGACTTTTAGTATCTTTCATCAAATATTTGTACAATGGTCGACCTTTAATAGATGTTTGTGGCAGATGTCCGTTTTTAACAATGTAATCTTGGAGTTGAAAGAGGTGATCAGAGTGTTCCTCGTTAGGCTGTTTTCTCATATTCCCTGTTCCCTTAATCTGCGAGTTTTTACTTTCAGATCGATTGTTTGTAATGAATTTTCTATTAAAAATAACTATGATCTGTTGGAACATAGCCTGCATCCACTTTTTACTACCCCGACGAAGACTTATCTTCTTGGAATCGGGATTTATAAAAAGCCTAGCTGATCCATCTTTCTGAAATGCTTTTGATTCATACTCAACTTTTTTTTGTCGCCATTGTTTATAGATTTTACTTTGTGTCATTTGTATTGTAGGACGACCTCTCCCAATCGGAAGTTTTCCTTGTATCAATTTTATCTCCCATTTGAACCCTAACTCATGTCTACCTTTCTTAAACACCTTCCAATGCGTATGGATGAGATAATGTAAAATATGGGGTCCAAATTTTTGATATTTATGAATTGTAATTTGCCCTAATTTATTAGCACTATGATATTGTTGAACTAATACTATTTTATGGCTATTCAATAAGGTTAAAGTCTGGTACGATACTTCTCCATCAGTAACTATAACACGCATTTTATCTCTATATTCCATGGGGATTTTAAAAAATGTTTTTAGAATTGAATCTTCCAAATGTTTTTTTTCTCCAATTCCAGTTGACAGTACTTCGAAATTATCATTAGTAAATAATATTTCTGTGTTGGAATTCCCCCTCTTTCCTAAATATGTTTCATCTCCATATATTACACCTTTTGGAAGGTCATATGGAATTGAGTTTAGAAGGTCAGGGTATTGTTCAAGCACAGTCTCGACAAAATCATGTTTAAACTTGCTTAATTTTGGCTGTGGAATACCCCATCTCTTTTCCATCTTTATTTGCTTACAACCTTCAAAGAAAAGTTCGTATAATACCTGCTTTAATTTTTCTTGATATATATTAAGATCCCATTCATTAACATTGTTACCGAAACGTGTACCATATTTTGCACATGCAATCCTTTGTATCATTCGCGATGAAGATATATTATGTCCATCTTTTACAAGGACACCTAAATGTCTGCATTCTTGTGGGGGACTATTTCTTGATCTACCTTTTTTATTGGTGGGAAAAAAATTAACTTTTATAATTTCATCAATATCTAA
>JAUWOE010000106.1 GCA_030612265.1 Promethearchaeum sp. | reverse complement strand
AATTTTTGCAAAAGAAATCATGTTAGAAACATAAGAATCTCTGAAAAATGTAATTAGTCCGGATTCGCACTTTTGAATGTAATTATGAGGCCACTTATCTGAATTTGCAATACCGTCCAAAATTGTCCAAGAATAACCCGCATTTTTAATTATTTGACATAGATTAGTAGAAATAGCCATCTCAGGCGGAAAGAATCCTTTTAAAGCATGACCAGGAAAATGATGACTTAAAGTGTCTTCATTTAATTTGATTTGGTGAATAATTTCATCTTTAGGAATTAAAGGAAGAATGGGGTGATATTTTGCAGATCCAATCAGTTCTACCTTACCGTTTTTTATTAAATTTCTTAATATTTCTCTTGCATCTACCAATCCTAAACGGGTTAACAAATCTAATAGACATCCTTGAACATTAAGTGTTATTTTTACATTTTCATGCCTCTCAAGCATTGATAAAAGTGGTACATAGCATTCTTCATATATTTCCTTTAGAATTTCGAGATCTTGCCACGGCGGCTGATAAACATGTAGTAAAGGCGCCCAAAAAATTGTCATTAAGGAAAATATAAAAAATTTCTCTTAAAAATTTGTTGTTAAATAATCTTAGAATTAAATGAAAAGAAAATAAAAAAGAGAGAATTGTCGAAATTCTACATATTTTTTTCCCAAACAAAGAATTTAAAAAACGAAAAAGTGATTATATCAATAAGGTTATGTCAAACGAAACAAATATCAAAAAAATCAAAAGAAAAATTATCATCTTAGGGGAGGGAGGTGTTGGGAAAACCACACTCCTTCATCGTTATGTGAACAATATTTTCATGGATTCTACCAAAATGACAATTGGAACGGATTTTTTTATTAAAAAAATTGATATTTCTAATGATAATGCTGAAAAATATCAACTAACTTTATTAATTTGGGATTTTGCTGGACAAGAACGCTTCAGGTTCATTCTGAACGAATATATTAAAGGTGCGGAAGGTATAATTTTAGCATTTGATTTGTCGAGGCTCGCGACACTTTATAGAATAAAGAATTGGATAGGCTTATTAAAAGAAGGTGGAGTTTGGGGTGATTCCAAAACAAAATTCTTCTTACTCGGAACAAAGAAAGATTTAGTTACTGACGATCCAGCCCTAATTTCGCAAGAACAAATAGAAAAGTTCAGAAATAAATTTTATGCAGATTCTTATTTTGAAACATCTTCTCAGAGTGGTTTAGGTGTTGAAGATTTTTTTAATTATGTTGCCAAAAGTATGATTTACCATGATTTGAGCCTTTAATTTACTTTAGAAACCATTATGTACTTTTTTTGTAGATATTTTCTATAAGGAAATTCTTTTTTAGATTTCATATCTTTTAATTCTTGAATTTAAAATGGAAAAAATGGAAAAAATAGATCCAGTTTTATCACTTCATAATGATTTTACAGATACTGAATTAGGTATTTCATTGAACTTGTGTTATAATTGTTCAACATGTTCAACAATTTGCCCAGTTGCTCTTGAAACGGAGGGGAAATTTAATCCTCGATCAATAATATTGTTGGCGAATTTTGATTATGAAGAAAGATTAATAGTTGATCTATCTCCAAATGTTTGGGATTGCACCATGTGTGAATTATGTCAAGAAGAATGCCCAGAAGGAGTTAATTTGCATGAAATTTTTCTGAAAATAAAAAATGCTTCTGCAAGTTATCATAATATCCCAAAATCATATACAAGCGAAACAAATCAAGTTTATTTATATGGAAAGGCAGTTCCATCACAACCAGTAATTGATAAACGAAGGGAACAACTAGGTTTACCCAAATCACCTTCAACAGATGTGGATGAGATAAAAAAATTGATGGGAATGACGCCTGTGGAGAAAATTTTGAAAGAAATCGATAATCTAGAAAAACAAGCGGAGGAGAAATAACATGACTTTAGATCCCAAATCAGATATAAAAGATTATGATTTATTTGCTGGTTGTACTATCCAAAACCGAATCCCTTTTCTTGAAAAAAGCGCCAGGTTTGTTTTTGAAAAACTAGGATACACTCTTCATGATAATTCATATGGTTGTTGTCCAGATCCTGTAGGAGTCATGAGCACAGATTATCAAACATGGCTTACTTTAGGCGCGCGTAATTTAGCTTTATCTGAAAAATCAAATCACCCCATAGTAAGTTTGTGTAATGGATGCACTGAAACGCTTAAAGCGGTTAATTTTGAATTAAAGCATAAGAAAGAAGATTTTGATGCTGTAAAAAAGCGATTGGAATCTGTTGGAAGAACCTATTTTGGAACAACACAAGTTAAGCATTTTATTGAACTTTTTCACGAAGATATTGGTTTAGAAGCTATTAAAGCATTAGTGGTGAAGCCTTTAACAGGCTTAAAAATTGCAACCCATGTTGGCTGTCATTACTCTAGACCATCTGAAATGATGCAGGTTGATGATGCAATGAATCCAAGATTTCCAGCAGAAATTTTGGAGGCACTTGGAGCAATTCATATTGACTATGAGGAAGCAAATTTATGTTGCACATCAGCTCTTGCAAGAAATAATGAGAAGGCTTCAAATGGGCTTATGAGAAGAAAATATCAAAGTATAATAGACTCAGGTGCTCAGATTATCGCGGTTAACTGTCCTTCTTGCTATCAACAATTGGAAGTTGGTCAACGCACAATGAAGAAAGCTTTTGATATGATTGTGAAAATCCCTGTTATGTACGTTACAGAATTAATGGCTTTGACTTTTGGAGCTTCAATAAATGATATTGGATTAAAATTACACCAGATCAAACCTATAAAACTTCTTAAAGAATTTGGGTTTGAGTAACTTTTTTTTCTTATATTTTTGTCAATATCGTGAAAAATTAATAAAAAAAAATAGAGATTAAGTTTTTTACTTAATAATTTAAAATTCAAACCCGCATTGTGAACAAATGTTCTTTTTCGCATAGACTGGTGAAGGGATATATGAAATTATCCGGCTTTTGTCCTCAACAACTGTAAGTTTGGAGGATCCACAGTGGGGACAAACAATTCTTGCAGTGTCATAAGTATCATCCGTTGATGCAGATGTAAATGTAGAAGGGACGCTTGGTTTTCCTAATGATGGAGCCATTACAGAATGCGGTTCTGTCAAGGAATTTATTTTTTTAATTTTATCAGCTATATCTCCCTTCAATTTCTCATTAACATTAGTTAAAGAACCTACTTTTAAGTTTAAAGCGTTAACTTGCCCTTCTAACTCTTTATTTTGGGTGAAAATCGAATTAAAGTCAGCTCGAGACACAGCAGTGCTTTCTAATTCTTGAATTTTCGATTGTAAAGTTTGAATTTTTAAATGTAATTCAGGAACTTTAACTTCAAGCGATTGACTATCTGAAGATGAATTAGCGATTTGCTCGCGCATTCTTGCAATTTCTTGATCTTTTTCGCTAATAGAGCCCTTATCTACCTGCATCTCACTTAAATTTCTCTTCAACTCTTCAATCTCAAGATTTTTTTGATTAATTTCAGCTTTATATTGCTCAATTTGTTTATCTCTTTGTTCAAGCATTTCTTCTGCTTTTGATACAGTTGTGAAGGCTGATCTAATCTCAAGGTCTCGTTTGCCTATATTATTTTTTACATTTTCTAGGTCTGCTTGGAGATTTGAAACTATTGATTCTTTTTCAGTAAGTTGTTGTTGAATTTGCTTGATTTGTTCTTCTTTTTGTGCTATAGCTGAAACCTTTTCCGAAATATTAAGTTGAAGCAATTTAACCTTTTCGACTTCTTCTTGAAGATTATTTTGAACAATTTTGGCCTTTTCTGCTTCTTCTTGAAAGTTTTTTTCTGCGTTACCTAAAGTCAGTTTTATATCTTCCATTTTATTTCGGATTTCAATTAAATCATTTACTTCTACTTTTATTTGCTTAGAAGTTTTTCCCTTTTCAATTAAACTATCTACTTCATTCCAAAAACTCATTTTTCATCATCCGTTAAATAATTATAAATTCATTAATATTTTTGACCCTATAATTGTTTTGTGCTTGAAAAAGAGAAAGTGTTAAAGATAAAAATAGAAGAAAATAAAAAAAGGTAGGAAAAAATAAAAAAATGGGAAAAATATTCAATTATAATTATTGCTAAAACTGAGCATTTTTCTTTTTGGTAATCAAAACAGCAGCAATACCTGCCATTCCAACTGCACCAATAACCAGAATTATTGCAATAACACCTGGGTTTGTCGTTGTAATGAAGACAGTGAAAGTCGGGTCGTGAACTATTTCATCCCCTGTGGTATAATTTCCAGTTCCAAAATTATCATAAGAAACGGCATAGATTAACGTTGAGAACTCAATATTTACGGTTGCGCTAATTTGACCTGTTGAAGTATCATTTTGGGTATATGTTTCACCACTTTGACCTTCAAATTCTGCATATACGGTTGGAATAATCGTTGTTTTTGCAGGATAAGTTCCACCGTTAATACCAGTTTGCTCGTATTCTGGACCAGCAATGTCAATATCTGCTAAAGGTAATTCTTGGTCTATATCTCCTACTTTAATTCTATGAGTTTCACTGTTATAATTTGATTCATTAAGTAACCCAACATCGGGTGCTTCACCTGCATCTACAATCTTTTTATTTTCAATCCAGAGTTTAAAGTGGAAAATCGTAGTCATATATACAGTAGTTAAATCTAAGCTTGTATTCTTTAAATGTGGAGTAAATGGTTTACCATCACTATCTAATTCCCATTGTCCAAAGCTCTGTATAAGTTTAACTTTGGCAGAACCCATTGTTGTTTCACCTTGTGCTTTTACATAATCACCGGTTTCAATATCAAAGTTTTTCGTAGGTTCAAATGAAAATCCTAATTCCATATATTCCATATATTCAATAGGTGCATCTTCTAAAGGATATTCATCGTTGGCACCCATAGGAATTACTCTAAATCCTAAATTCTCTGCATGAATTCCCCATTCCATTTTGTTTTCTTCGATATTATATTCGGGTTCAATAAACGACCATTCCGCGCCTCTGAATAGAATATAATCTACAACTTCAGCATCAGTAATTATGTGAACCGGATCATCTCCGGGATCTGCTATATTTTCAAAGAGAACATCTGGAACACCGTTACCAATAGCAGCCTCTGCTTGGTCTTGAATATCAGTAGTAGCATTAGAATAGTCTTTATTGAATTTCAAGTCATCGAATAGATACCAATTTTGGAAATGATGAGTAAATACATAAAATTCAAGTTTTAGTTCTTGGAAAATATCAGTGGCTGTTTTATTGCCGAAATATTCTGCTCCTTCCTCACCTGATAAAGCACCTAAAATTGCTACTGTATCGATTGAAACTTGAAATTCTTTGAGCCAAATTTCAATAATGTCGAAACTAAATGTTGTATAATTTTGAGGTGCTTTTGTTAGAAAATTATTAGGATCAAGAAGATATAACATAAATTCATCCTCATAGTATTCTGCAATTTGTGTATAATCATTTACATAATCAGTATACACGTCTTCCAACAAGATTTTGTTTGTTTTCACACCACCTTCAGTTACATACCATTCAGCTAAGATGCCTCCATCAAAATCTGCAACGTAATTAGTAAATGCAATTGTGTTGAGAATTATGACTTCATCTCCCGTGATAATATCGTTGATATGGATAAAGAAGTATGTCACGGCAGAAATAACTGCTTCTAAGGCTTGTTGTAGGGCTTCTTCATCATCTAGGTCAGATTCTGAAATTACTTTGAATTCTTTAAAAGTACTTATCAGCTTATCAAGAGCATCAATAAAAGTTCCATCATTATCCCAAATGATAAAAGTTACAGAAATTCCTTCAGTTTTATTATATTCAATTGTTCCGGTTTCATTAAGAACGAAATAAGGAGATTCTTCTACATAAGATGTATTTGTAGCATTTTGTAAATTATATAATACATATGGAGAAAATTCTTTAATATTACCTTCTGAATATGTAAAGCTTCCAGATTCTTCTTCTTTTATAACGGAGGCGTTTAAAACATACACACCGTCCAATTCTTGTGTTGCGTTCATGGTGTCGAAATTTTCAAACATCATTTCCAAAACGGAACCTAGCAATTCTCCCGATGCTCCAAAATCACGGAACATACCAAACATTTGTGCAAGTCCAGCATTTAAAGCTTCCGGATCAGCATCTTGTGTAATATTTACAATGTTTTGTTTTTCTGCGCTGGCATTAGAGATCATTGTGCCTGCAAATGTAGACATTACGAACAAAGCGAGAATTGTAAATGATTTTATTTTTAGATTTTTCATCATATTTCACTTACTTTCAATTATTTTTGCTTGTATTAACAAAAAAAAAAAAGAAATAGTAAGTCTAAGATCAAGTTCGCGTTTTTAATATCTTAGGTTCTATACTACTAGAAAGTATAAAGAGAATAACACTATTAAACAAAAATTTCCGTATTCCAGTCTAATTTATTAATTGTAGTCTATTTAATTCAATATTCGTTAAATGTGCATCATAATTTAACAATCATCAAGTTTACTCTTTTTCTGGACAGTTGAAAAATTCATAAAGGAATTAATAAATTATTATGGTTTGTTTTAAAATTAAAGGTTTAATTTATGAAAAAAAAAATCGCAATCGCTCGTGGGGATGGGATCGGACCGGAAGTAGTTGCTGAAGGGATAAAAATATTGAAAGTCCTTCAAAATTTTTCTGATTACCAGTTTGATTTTATTGAAACACCCTTAGGAGGACAAGTTTTAAAAGACACAGGAACAAATCTCCCACAGAAATCGTTTGATCTGATGAAAAAAAGTGACGCAATTCTATTTGGAGCTATTGGATTACCCGGTTTACCTTTGGGAGCTGCGGAATCTGCTATTTCAAAAATTAGACAGGGATTAGATTTGTATGTCAATCTCCGACCGATAAAGCTCTTTGAATCTTTACGAGATAAATGCCCATTAAAAGAGGAATATATTCAAGACGGGATCGATATGACCATAATACGAGAAAATACAGAGGGCTTATACGCAAAAATTGGGGCAGAGGTTAGTGATAACATAGTAATCAATAAGATGATATATACACGAAAATCTGTTGAAAGGATAATTAAATTTGGATTTGAATATGCCAAGAAAAAGGGTCATTCAGAGGTAATTAGTGTTGATAAAGCAAATTTACTGGAGTGTAGCCAGTTCTGGCGTGAAATTTACTTAGAAATCGGAAAAAATTATCAAGATATTAAGCAAAGAAATTTCTATATTGATGCATTTTGCCAATGGTTAATTAGAAAACCATATACTGTTCAAACAGTAGTCACTGAAAATATGTTCGGAGATATCATTAGTGATGAAGCAGCATATTTAATTGGTTCTCTTGGAATGGCTGCAAGCGGAAATATTAATCCAGGGAAGGTTTCAATGTATGAACCAATTCACGGTTCTGCACCAGATATCGCAGGGAAAGGAATTGCTAATCCTATTGGAACTATTCTTTCAGTTAAATTAATGTTAGACGAGTCTTTTGGAGAAAAATTGTATGGTGATTTAATTGAAAATGCAGTAGAATTATCTTTAGAACAAGGAAGAACAATAGATATACTCCCTAAAAATGAACTAAGAAAAGGAAAACTAAAAACATTAAATACAAATGGAATGGGAGATTTAATATCTCAGCATTTTCAAACGTTATTAAAAAAGTAAAACAAGATCATTATATTGGAGAGATGAAGGATGACAGGAAAAATTATTAGATTTTATTGCGAATATTGTAAAGAAACATTAGCTATTCAAGTTACTGAAAGTTTAGAAAAGGAATTTAAGGAAAAAGCCAATAAATGGCCTTACCCACTAGTTTACTACCATTCAGATCATCATGCAATCATTTATATTGATGAAAATTGGCAAGAGCGCGGCGTAGTCTGCTCGAAGATAAGTATTAATGAAAAAAAAGGCAAGAACGTGGCGTAATGCAGACGGAAACGGGTGAGTTGTTGAATTAAGTTTTTAGTTGTAGTAATATCTTTTTTTCCAAGTGATTTTATCATGAAATAAGATAATAAGGTGAAATTGGATAAAAAATAAGTATTAATGAAAAAAATGATTAAAAAAAATTTATAAATTTTCTAATTCTTCGTTTAATTCATCAATTTTAATCTGAGTTTTTTTCAAATCTGATTTAAGTTTTTTATTTTGCTTATCATAATTGCTTTTAGATAGTTTTCCAGAAGAAAATTTCTTTTCAACAAAAGCAGACAGATTATTAATTGATTTTAATTTGTTTTCAAGACTTTCTATTTCTGCTTCTAACTCATCCTTCGATTTTTTTAACTTTAGTTCGGCTTCCATAGCAGATTTTTTTTCTTCTTGAAATTTTTCCTTTTCTACTCCAAGTTCAATTGCGTGTTCAGCCATTGATGAATAATCGGAAGGAGTCGAAATATTTATGTCTTGATCAGTGTCAGGTTTAGTTGTTCCATTACTTGGAGGAGGAGTTAAATTCAAAGATGCTTCAGGAGGTGTTGGGCGAGATACGTTAACAAGGTCCTCTTCAGATGCTATTACTGCTCCTAAAAGATTAGAAAGATTGCTTTGAAGATTTTCGAATTCCTTTAGCATTCTATCCTTAAATGAATAAAAATCAGTTACTAAACCTTCAAATGCTTTAAACAATTCTGCATTTGATATTATTTTTACATCTGAATGATAACTGTTCAAGGGAATAGTAGTATATTGCGGAGCTTGATTTTGACCTACACTTTCGGGTGATATTGATGATCCTTCAACTATATTCCCTGTTTGATTACCATTTTGAGTTGTAGATACCACTTCTTGAGATCTTAATTGTTCTCTTTTTGAAGTTTTGAGCCAATTAAAGATATTCAATAACAATTGAGAATGAGATCCTTCATTAAATCCTCCTGCAATCTTATCTCGAAACATCTCATATGATCCAATTGCTACAATTCTCCCTTCTCCCATTTCTGTTGACAATATTAATGGGCTCTCCACAGGCACAGCATCAGCACTAGAAGACACTACAGGAGTTACAGACATATTCGCAATTGTTAAACTGCACCCTGCACGATAACATATTGAAGAAACGTCTTCAGTAATTGGATGTGGAAACCCAAAATTAGTAATTAAAGGCAGATTTTCTACTCCCATGTTATTTACTTTATCAAGAACTTGATCATTTTCAAAAATTATTCCAAATTGCTCTGCTAAATCACTTAAATTGGTGCGACGGCCCTTATCTCCACCTGCATGGCTTAACATGAGTAAACCACCTCCCTCCTCTTTTACCCAATTTACAATTGTGTCTATTTCTTGCTTGCTGAATTTTGCATTATCGGGGCATCCAAGAACTAAAATATCAAATGGTGCTAAATTAATTTTTGCTATTGGGAATTCTGCATAGGGATAACAAGTAAATTCATTTTCATTTAGCATACTACTAACTGATTTAAAATTAGTTGATATGTTTGCTCGAGATTTATGAGCATCATCAAAAGCTACATAGGTCATTGTCATCTTTTTTTTTCTCTCCAAATATTTTTAAATTTTCAATCTTCAAAATCTTCTTCGTCCTCTTCATTATTACTCTATTGGTCATCGTCTTCCATTGATTCATTATCCAATACCTCTAATTCCAAATTTCTTTGAATATCTTTGATTTTATCACTCTGATCCAAACCTTCAAGCTCTTCTTCTTCAGTTAATTGATACATCTGCTCCAAATCATTAATTCCACTTAATATTTCTTCATTTCTGAGATCCCCTGATCGAATTAATTCAGAATTTTCTAATATTTTCCGTAGATTATAGGTATATTCATCCATTTTTTCAAAAATTTTTTCTAAATCATCAGGAATGTCCAAAATTCTAATCCCTACTGAAAAATGGAAAAAGAAATTATTATCACCTACTGAAATTACGAAATTTTTTGTAAAAATCTTGTATGGATCGACTGTAAAGGGTGGGGAATCTTCAAAATCATCTAGATCTTCCAAATACATAGTCATTTTTTTATTAATTTTTGATATTATTTCTGGATCAGTAAAATAGCTTCCAATAATAAAATTTTGAACAAATAATAGTCCAAAGTTAAGAGCATTGTTCCAGCAAAAACTATCAATGGCATCGCTCAAGGTTTGATAAATTGTCTCATTTCCTAACAATGGTTGTGAGAACGCGGAGATGACACTAACAGGGTTATAGATAGAAGTGTAAAAATAAGTAGGAGTTAACTTTAATTCATTCATATTTGGGAGAATTTCGTTAAGAAATATATTCTCTGATTCTTCAAATTTTGTTGAACCCTTATAATTCGGATCAATCTTATGAAAAAAGATGTATATTTTAAAATCATCGCTGAATTCCGTTGTTAATTTAATAAGTTTGAGGAAATATTCGGCGCTCTCTTTTATCCTTTCGACATCTTGCACATCCACAACATAATAGAAATATTTAATACGCTGAAAAAAACGTATGGGTTGCTTTAAATAATCATCCCTATAGACGGATTGTCCTCCAAAATCCCAAATTAGAAGTGACTTTCCAAAAAATTCCATTTCAGTGCGATCAACACCCGTTGTAGGGAGAATGTGAGCAAATGCTTCAAATTCATATAGGACGGTCTTTATTATTGATGTCTTACCAGCATAATTTAATCCAAATAAAGCAATTTTTTGCGGATTTTTCTGGGGATTTAATTTCATTAACTTCTAGTGTAACAAAGTTAAGAGTACCTAAAAATATTTCATGTAAATTTTTTTAAAGATCTGATTTGGCATTGTATAGCATTGTGTTGTCTCCTATCGTCATATTATTCTTTATAATAGATTCTATCTGGACAAAATCACCAATAATTGACTGGCTTGTAATAATTTTTTTCAGAACACAATCATCACCAATAACGACATTATTTAGGTTACAGTTCTCAATTACGCAATTTTTACCAACACTAGTATATGGACCAATTATTGATTTTATGATCTTTGTTCCTGTATCAATAGCAGAAGGGTTTATTATTACCGAATCTATGATTTCAAAGTCATTTTTCTGATAATCAGTAGACATCGCATCAAGTAATACCCGATTACTATTTAATAAGGCTTCAGGGCGCCCAAAATCCAAGATACCTTCTTTAAAAATAGCACTTTTTAATTTAAAACCTTCTTCTACCAATTGTTGAAGTGCGGGGGTAAATTGGAATTCTTTTTTCTCAAGAGTATCAATAATTTTTATATGATTTTCATATTGATCATTTAAGATTTCAAATAATCTTTTCATTGCCTTCGCTTTAAAAGCGTAGACTCCGGCAATTGCTTGGTTAGAATTGGTTTGTTCAGGTTTTTCAACTAACGAATAAATATATCCATTTTTATCGTTTTCGATAATCCCATAAAAACGAGTTTTTTCATCGGGAACAATCATGGACCCTATAATTCCATCATTATCGTCCTTCTCCAAATCCTTCAAGATAAAATCGTAATTATTTACTGGGATCATATCACTTAGAAAGATTAATGCATCATTTGGGCTTAGTTTACCAGGGACATCATCAGTTACATCATACCATTCTCGAGATAAGAGAATAGCATGCCCCAAACCTGAAAAATAAGGAATATCTCCCTTATAACCCACAGGGATTTGCTCGATAAATGAGGGATTAAATTGATTGGAATAGTTCTCTTCAATATATTGCTGAATCTGTTGTTTTTTATATCCTGTAATTAAAGCGATAGGTGTTTTTTCTGGTAAAGATGCCCCAATTTTTCTCAAAATATGATCTATACCTCTAGATCCGGCAATTTGTAAGAATCCTTTAGGTTTTGTGCTTGTGAAAGGTCTTAACCTAAGGCCAACTCCAGCTATTGGTAGTATTAATTTCATTTGATATCGGTGAATTTATAAATACTGCAAAATTTTTTAATTCTCTTCTTCAAAATTTATAATATATAATTAAATTAAAAACAAATTACGTGAATTTACAATGGTAGACTTTACATTGTAGACTTTACATTGCAAATGTAGACTTTATCAACAGATGTCTTATAATCTTAGCTCTATAAGCTAAGAAAATTCGGTTGTAAATGGAGAGAAAATTCAACATATGGTTCCCTTGGGCGATAATATAATTTTTTTTTTTGAATTTGTTTCATTTCAACAATTTAATAAACCAGTATAAAGTAAATAATAAATAGATGAATTTACTCTATAATATCATGGAAATCTACTCAATAAAAAGGACCGTGGTTATATATATATAAAATTTTTCATTTTATGAAGGATACATCCTTCCATAATCTTAAAGGGATTCCGAATCCCAAAAAAAACATATCATTTACTAACTGCCACATTGATTCATTTGAAGGGCTCGATATAAACCACCTAAATATCCTCGATAAATCCACCAAACATGCATTTTTCCACAATACATCGTTTTCATCCCTTCACGGCATCAACCGCACTACCCTCCAGTCTATTCTTATTGAATATTTCTCAAGATTCGGAAACCTCTACTCTCTCGCCAAGCTCACCTCCAAAGGAATGCAACTCTTGAACGATTGTATCGACCATGAGGTTAACAACACCAACAATCCGCTCGAATTCATACGAAGAAATTTGCCCCATGTTTTCCCAGAAGAATATTTTAGAAGGGTCGATCTTGATGAAGATATAAAGCGAAATGGTGTTAATT
>JAUWOE010000135.1 GCA_030612265.1 Promethearchaeum sp. | reverse complement strand
TTATAAAGAAAAATAAGACTAGTGTCAATATTCCCGCAGGTGTGGACAGTAATATGCACTTAAAGGTACAAGGTCATGGCCAAATTCCAACCAAAGATGCAATACCGGGGGATTTATATTTACGGATAATGGTTAAAAAAGATCGTAGGTTTGAAAGAGATCAATACGATATTCATTCTACCATTAAATGTGATTTTTCTCAAATAATCAAAGGGTGCGAATTGACCGTAGACACAATTAACGGCCCCACCAAAGTCAAAATTGCTCCTGGAACAGAACCAGAATCCCAATTACGCCTAAAGAATAAGGGTATACCGACTTTAGAATCTCGAGGGCAAAGAAGGGGGGATCACTTCATCACTGTAAAAGTTAACATCCCAAAGTATTCAAGTTTAACCAAAGCGCAAAAGCATTTAATTGATGAATACATCAAAATTAGTTAAATGGTTCATTCTATTAAGGTTACATAGCAAAATCAATGAACATCTGTCCATTAATTATCTTTTTAAGCTTTATTATCAAATCTGTATTTGCTTTATAGTAAATATGCTTTCCAGTTACCGATAAGGTGATCAATTCCCTTTTTTGCAATATCTTCAGATATTTTTGAACTGTATTGTAATGAAATTCGAGTGCTTTAGTGATTTGGGAAATAGTTAACTGATCTTTTTGAAGAATCTTCAATATTTCACTTAATTTTCCATTTTGAAGCAAGAACAAGTCATATTCATGGTCCATATATGATCTTTTTTCAAAATAACCATAACTACGCTGGTGAAAACGAACTTTCTTCACGAAGCCAAACTTTTCTAACATACCAACATGCCAATTGAATTCATTTGAGCCTAAAGATAATTCTCTTCGAATTAATCGATTATATGAACCGGGATTTATTTGGATGAAATCTAAAATTTTTTTACGATTATTATTGCGAAGAATATCTTCTTTTGTTAAACTGGAGCCTTGAATTATATATTTCTTCTGGATTAGCGATTTTACAGCAACTGCGATAGCTGTGTCTAAATATTTGCTATTTAATTTTTCAAAGCAGTATGGTAATGCCATTTTAAGATTAAATTCATTAAAATCCCTGAGATATTTCTTAAGAACTTGATATATATCCGCTTCTATTTCTGAAAGTTGTTCGATTTTCATGATATTTTCCTTTTTCGTAGTTTTTTATTTTTATAACTGATTTTAATTACATAAAGATCATTGATTTTCATCCCCACTATCAAATTCAATATCTTCGAATTCTAGGTCATCCGTATCAATATCGTAATCCTCCATATATTCTAATAAGAATTGATGTCGCTCTTTAGGTCCCAATGCAACCATCTCCCTAACAAACTCTTCAAGTTGCAATGAACCCATTTTATATCGAGATAAAAGAAGATGAATTTCCTTTATATTAAGGATTTGTAAAGGAATTTTTAGGAAATCATGAATTTTTGGAGGTAAGATCTTCTTATAATCTGAGGGATTTTTTAAATCCTTACAATATTTTACAATATTACATAATTTTTCTTCATCCACAGGATTGATTACGACTTCTAACATCTCGTTATCGATCATTTTAAGATCTTCCTCCAATGGATTATATTTCTCCTTAAACGATCTTAATGAAAAAGACATGAAAGAAATTAATGCGATACAATATAGAATCACACCTAATGAAATGAAAGTTGTGGGATTCTTAGTAATTGACATGAAACTATTCGAATATGAAACATTTTTAATGACAAAATCATAGGTTGCATTGTTTCCTGCAAAATCATTTAAGATGATGCTCATCTTTATGTCCTTATTTTGAAGTTGATCCCAAATTATATTGGGAAATTCGATTACCCAATTCGTATTATTTATTTGAACACCATAAAGCGAAATATTATAAATTTCACTTTGGTTAGACTCAGAATATTCACTGAAATATGGATTATGTCTGACATCCTTTAAATCCCATTCCATTTCAGGCAAATTAACAATCATTATCACAGACTCAATATCAATGTCTGCAAATTGGCAGTTAAAGATGGGATTCTCATCAATTTCATATTTCTGATAAATAGGATTTTCATATATTGAAATATCTTCCATGCCAACACGCAACCAAGGTTTGTTAGGTAGGTTGCTCTTAAATTCTGGAGGAGATATATCTTTTATTATATACAACCATTCGATCGATGTTGGATTTCCTGCAGAATCTAATAGGAAAATAGGGATTACATTTAATCCATCATCCATCTCGTCCCATTCTGGCAAAGTAATATTAATCAAATGATGTTCATCTTCTGGAGGTAGTTTAGAAACAATAAATGAAATATGATGCAAATGGGTGTTTACAGTTATACAAATGTCAACAAAATTCTCCAAATTATCGGTTATATTGAATAAAAGAGATGGGTTTGAATTAAAATATTCTTCAGAGCCCTTATAGGTTATTAACGCGCCCATAATATCAACCTTGTAACCAAATGTAAACTCAGGGGATGTTAAATCCTTGAAAATTCCCGAATGATATAAAGGAGTGCCGGAATCCCCATTTAATATGTCAAAATCGATGCTGATCATAATTGATTCATCGGTCTGATTCCAGACAAATTCAAGATCATTTATAAATGTCTCCCAATCGTCGGGATTTTCAGGATCAAATGAATTTTCGATAGATACAGATGGTTTTATTGAAGTTATTCTACTCTCGTATTCATTTGTAATAAAAACGGAAGAATTTGTGATATTTAGGGCTATACTAGGAAAAGTTTGAAAATATCGACTATCCTTTGGAAAAATTAATTTAAATCCATAAATTTCAGCAATTTCGTCAGGACTATTCATGGGTGTATGAAAATCAGCGTTCTCGTTCGAAAAAATAAATAAATCATCTGGTTTATCTCTTGATTTTATAATTTCCTTCCCTAAATTTGCAGATGTAGAAATATTTATACTATTTAATCCGATTATTCCTATTAACAGAAGATATATTAATCGTTTTATCCGCATCTGAAACCCCCAAGTCTTGAATCCTTTTCGTTTGGAAACAAACACCATATTTTAAAATAATTCTCTATATTCTATTAACAAAAATGCGGTTATAAATGATCATTTTTTTACGGATTTGGTTTTTAACTCCTTATGAATTTTATATTTCATAGTGATTATTACTGAATTAAGAGGTTAATCAAATCCTATTATTTTTTAATCATATGTTTGATAAATTTTTTTAGGAATTAAAGGTTAAATGAATTATTCTTCGAAGCGCCTATTGTCTAATGGTTAGGATCTCAGCCTGCCACGTTGGGGGTCCGGGTTCGATTCCCGGTGGGCGCATTTTTTTAAATCTAGTTAAAAATTTCCATTGTTTCTGAAATTAGGCGCATTTTCATGTTATACATATCCCATCGCGGTTTTCGAGTTGGTGTTATTGAAAATACTTTTCAAGCATTTAAATGCTCATTAAACTTAAAAATGGATTATATTGAGTTGGATGTCCAACTCTCTTCTGATGGGCGACTTTTCGTTCTTCATGATAATAATCTTGAGCGTATATTTCAAAATCCGGATTCTATTTCAAATTTATCCCGCAAAGAATTAAACTCGATAAGATCAGATAAATTCAATCAAAAAATTCCTGAATTAAAAGAAGTTATAGAACAAATATTCTTGCACGGTAATAATACACCAAAATTAATGATTGAATTAAAGGGTCCGGGAACTGCAGGTCCTACATGCAAAATAATCGATGAAAGCAAAATCACGGATTTTGTAGCTTTTAGTGGAAGAAACCTTGCTGAATTAAAGATAGCGTATAAATTATTACCGCAGGTGCCTCTATGCCTAAATATTACAAAATGCAAGGATTTTACTCTCAAACATTTATTAAAAACAACTTCAACTAGCGCATTACCTTTGCCTTTCACTATGATTTCACTAAAATCAAACCTAATAATTGATGGAAAATTTCCTGAAAAATGCCTCGAATTAGGAATTAAAGCGCTAACTTGGGGATTTTATGACAAATCTAATCCTATTGCTTTGATTAAATCTTTGATTGCACTTGGAGTTAACGGAGTTTTGTTTGATAATCCAGAGAATGTTCCGATAATAAGAAACTGGGCAAAAGACAAGGAATTCAATAATATCATATAAAATTAAATTAAAAAAAATTAATCTACTTAAGTTAAATCTTCCGATTTAAAGATATGCTCTATGGATTTCATACGAGTATTAAGTCTATCTTGAATAAGTTCAATGAAAAACTCCATTTCTTGATTTTTTGCATCACCTATTCTTTTACTTACTTCAAAATGGAGTTTGGAATAATCATCAAGCCTTTTATCCATATATTTATTTAAAATAAAACCCATTGAACCCTCTTTGCCAATAAAACCCCTTAAAAGACCCATTAAACCCAACCGATCCATAGTGTCAGCGTCAAACACGATCATCTCTTCTGCAGTTTCAGGGGGTATCATACTGGTTGGTGTGTGACGAACAACTACTCTACAGATCTTTTCCGTCAATTTAGGATTAATTTTAATGCCATCTAAGAATTCTTCAGCAAGAGAACCTCCAAATAACCCATGAATATGAGAGAAAACCGTGTTTGTCTTACCGATGTCATGTAGCAAAGCACCTGCGCAGACTATAAATGGATCTGCAGATTCTTTTATATCCTTACCAATTTGGATCGAGTATCTCAGCACAGATAAAACGTGTGCCACATCATGACTGCTGCTATCAGCATGAGCTTCTTGGATAAAATCTTGTAATTTAAGTAAAACATTCATTTCCTTCTTAGTCAACTTTCGTGAGAAAACCATATTATTCACTTTCCTTTTAAACCGTTTAAAATTCACTTAATTATTTTTACTTATCACAATAAGGTAAATTTTTTAAATTCGATTATATAAGGTTAGCATTTTTGAAGTTAAAAATATCTTCAATGATAAATTCAACAAAATGAATTATAATTTTAAAAATCGGTAGAAATTGATAAAAGGATATCATTTGTTTGAATCTCTCATTTTTCTAATAGCCAAACCTTTAAAAGTTCAACTGTCGTCTATAATTTTATGCAGAATAATAATTCTGTTATATCTTTAAGTAAGGAAGACCTATTAAAACGGGCAAAAAAATTCTATTTTTCATTAGGAGTCGATGACGGAGCAGCAAGGTTATGTAAGGCAAATTTCCAATATGGTTTAGCAAAATTACATTATGCACAAGAAAAGCTTGGAATGGAACCAAATGCAACCTTTATTTCTACACCCGATGAAACAATTTCCCGTAATGTTAAAAGATGGATATCTGGCTATGGTTACGGAGGAAAATTGATCACAGGAGATCCAAATGATCCATTAATATTTATTGATGTAAAACCTAATGCTTGCGGTATGTTAGTTGGTGGTTTAAATAATTTACCCCATCCAGATGAAATTATTAAAAAGATTAATGAAATAATTAAAGACGATTATTATATAGATGATATTAAGCTTAAATGGGATTATAAAAAGAGCAACCACTTTATTGATATTTTTGAGACAAGAAAGGATGAAGAAAAAAGTGCAAATAGGAAATTAAAATCAAAATTTCAATTCATAATACACGGATCCGTTCCTGAACTGCGAAATGCAACAGATAAGGGTCCGGGATTATACTATGACGTATCAAAAGTATTAAGAGATATGTGTAAGAAAATAAAAACTCCATTTGGAAATGTATATTATTTGGATGGAAATGATGCGAAAGAATATTTGAGATTCTTTCTTTATGCTAAAAAAATCGCCGCTGAAAAAAGAAAAAAAGCCGGTGAATTGCTATTTGGTAAATTTATGGAAATTTCAAATCCCATGCACCAAGGATTATTATCTTACGGAGAGGTACTGTTAGGTGCCCAACACATAACAGAACAGAAGGATAAATTATTCCCTGTTGCATTAAGGTCGGATTTACCAGCATATCTAATAACCGCACTTCCAAATTTAACTGAAGAACAAATAGATGATTTAGGTTTTGAAAACCGAGCAAAAAAATACGGGATTATGAAATTTTTGAGAAATTTCAATGTTATCCCTCATGGGGGTGGTTATAAGTTATCCCATATTAATTCGGTCAAAAATGTTCTGGAGATAGATGGAGAACGTTATTTTGTATGTGAACAAGAGAATGAAAGCGCGGTTACAATATTTTCTGACGTTAGAGATTCACAATTTTCATATAGAGGAAAGAAAGTAATAACCCGTATTTTAGATCTGAATTTAGGAACCGTAGAGGCTAAGTTATTTCCAAAAATTGTTCTTAAAATATGAGTTTTTCGAAAAAAAAATTATTTTTTTTATCTTAATATTCGAAATTGTTCTGTTAAAATAATTTCAAAGCAAAATTTTACCGCTTTTGGTCCTTACAGCGAATTTTCGAGATATTTGGGCAATAACTGCATCATCCTTCTGCAAAGTTGAGAATTCATCATCTTCGAGAATCTGTAATGTCTGACGATCTCCTTCATGAATTAATCGTTCAATTTGGTCTTTGGATATCGATTTAGGATTCAAACGGTATTGAAGGGCAAGTTCAACAGGGTTTTTTTCGTAGAATTTGAGAAGATGATCGATTTTTTCGGGAATGAAGAGTTGTTCCTCAAGATCACGCGCATAGACCCAGAATTCCATACCAACTCCATACGGATCTTTACTGTCATTCCATTCTCGGCTAGTGTGATAATTAAAACCCCTTTCATTTAAAACACCAATAAAAGAATCGATATCGAGACTGTCGATGTTGTGTTTAATTTCAGAATCGATTGTTCTACCTGGCTCTTCAAAATAACCAGACGGCGCAATTCGAGCCAAATGCGCTCGAATGTATTCTAACGGACTGTGGGCGGTGTAAACTTCGCGGTTGATGCAATCGTTTAAAAGTAACATACCTTTTGGTGTGAGATTATGAGGAGAATAGAAGTCTCTGAATCTAGAGAAATATTCGATGAGAACGGATTGAAGGGTGGTGCGGTTGATACCATGAAGGGATGAAAACGATGTATTGTAGAGAAATACATGTTGTTTTGAATTATCTAGGATGTTTAAGTTGTTTATTTCAAGCCCTTCAAATGAATCAATTGTGCAATTTACAAAAGAAATGTGTTTTTGGGCTTTTGGGATTCCTTTGAGATTGTGGATATGACAATTATTAAAATGAAACATTTTTAAAAAAGGAGTTTTTGTGGTCAGGGTTTCGATGTTTTGAATGTTTGAATCATAAATATTGATGCTTTCTAAACGCGGCATTATATCGGGCAATCCTTTAAAAGAACGGAAATTCATCGGAACAGGAGTCTGATTGAGAATTTCAATTTCACGACCCCTTATTTCTAAAAATCTAATTTCGGGTAATTCTGGCGGCAATCCCTCAAGATTTAGAACTTCGGGCACCATGATAACTAACCGACCGTTGCCAGATATTGAGAAAAAATCCATAAT
This sequence comes from Promethearchaeum sp., assembly GCA_030612265.1. Lineage (GTDB taxonomy): Archaea > Asgardarchaeota > Lokiarchaeia > Sigyniarchaeales > Promethearchaeaceae > Promethearchaeum. The sequence continues at coordinate 2,651 of JAUWOE010000135.1, read as the reverse complement.
ATTTTTTGCCATTTTCAAATAACCTTGACATTGTAGTGCAATTTCATCTATTTATTCTTGTGGATGAATTATTCGAAGAGATTAATAAATATATGTTTTAACTGATTTTATCCTGAAGCATACTTGAAAAACATTACAAAAGATACTTTTTTCCTTTCTGTGGTTCTATTACTTCAATATCCTTAGGTAAATTCATTTCGGTAAAGATATGGGCATTATTTGTATGGACTGGGTAAATCTTTTTGGGATGGATTTCTTTAATCATTTCAATTAATTCATCCCTACGCATATGCCCGGAACAGTGAACTTGCGAAACATTAGATTCTGGAATTTTAAATAATTGAAACCAATTCTTTAATTTGCGATCTTCAACTTCTCCTTCATCATCAAATGGTTCACTGCGCGAAAGAATAAAATAAGATCCTGCAGTGGGGTTAATATCAAATAAATCATTTAAAGTGTAAAAGGACATTTGAAGGATATATTTTCCCGGATTATTCTTTATTTCTTCAGCTTTAATTAGAAATGGTTTTTCTACATCCAATGTTTCATAAACATGTTTCGCATCAAGACAATCTTCTTCTTTTTTCTTTAAAATATTAACGTATGCAGGACTGCTATTATAATCCCTTGGGATATAAGTTCCTGATTTTTTCTTACTCAAGAAAACGAGTATATCTTCGAGATTAATATCTGAGATAATTCCTACTTTGATGCAAGTTTTTAACAAATCATAAGATTTCGGTGAGAGAACAAGGATTTTCCCAGTTTTTTTACAAGAATTATAGAAAGTTTGCAACCGCCAGACATCTCTTAAAGAACAATCAAACAGAATTAACTTTGTCGGATCGTTTTTCTGCACATCTTGAAAAATTTGAGTCAATTTTTTTCCGACTTCCAGTTCGGAAGGGTATTCATTTCGATCTTCATCGGGATTCACACGCGTTCCTTCACAAATTAACACATCTGGTTGGAATTCTTTAGCCTTTTTGATAAATTCTTCAGATTTTGCTTTTAGAGGCCCGTGTTTTCTGATATCACCCGTATAAACTATTTTCTTTTTGGTAATAGTATCCTGAATAAGATAAGCGCTCGCTCCAGGTAATGAATGATCAATTTCAAATAATTGCACTTCAAATCCATTCTGCGCACACATTACAGATTCACCTGAATTTAAACTCTCAATTTTCCTAAGTGTTCTTTCCTTTGATCTTGATCCAGGTTTTTTAATAGATAAAATATCACTAAAAAGTGAATTTGATTTAGTAGTTTGCTCAAATTGCTCTAAAACGAATTTTGTGGAATTAGAACAAACCAATTTGATCGATGGGTGCAAAAATTTAATATCACCAATATGGTCAGAATGAGCATGACTTATCAGTATCTCATCGATATATTCAGGTTTCGCAGGTTTTCCTTCTAATATTCCCTGATCTCTGCACTCTTCTTCAATGTTTTCATATAATTCCTCGCGATAAATTCCCTTAAGAACCCCAAGGGGCTTCGGTAAATCACCAATAAAAATCCCGTCTAGTAAACGCCGAAGTTTCCTTAGAGTAAGAAAAGAATGTAGGTAATCATGTGATATTTGAAAACTCCATCCAAAATCAAGCAATACTCCTTTTCCATTGCTAGAAGAGGTTAAGGCGATCTTAGTTCCTCCGATTTCATTTACTCCGCCAAAAAATGATATTGAAGTTGGATACGAAGACATTAAAATAATTAAATTACGATCGTTTTATAATTCGATCCACAATAAGAAAATAATCTGAAATTAATAAAAAGTTACAAAGTTAGAAAGATAAAAATTAAATTAATCCTGCTAAAATCTAAATAACTTCATGTATGATTAATAAAAAGAGAAAAAAAATAAAATGTTTATAGAAAGGTCATTTCTTCTTCATCTTCAAAGGACACCTCTTCTCCCGGTTCCCGGGCCACGTCGTATTCCCTAACAGCATAATATAACTTTTCCACTGCCTCGGCAACGATCGCCTTCGTCTTTCCACCGGTGCAAACGCTTCTGCCTGTTGAAAAGATTAGAAACACTGTTTTTGGCTCTTGCATACGATATATCAAACCAGGGAAGACCTCGGGTTCATACATACTATATTCCATAACTACAGCCGCCATGTTCAAATCTATGGAACATTTTAGGTCACCCGATGCAACTATATTTTGAATAATGATTCTAGGATTGGAAATTTTTATTTTACATTTGGATATTCGCTTAATAACATCTTCTACTACAGTTGGAGCCTCTGCCGCATGCCTCATCCCTGTAACGACCATTTTGCCTGTGGAAAACACTAAAATTGTAGCTTTTGGATCAACAATTCGCATTACTAAGCCAGGAAATCGTTCTGGGTTATATTCTACATCCGGATACTTTCGTGCGATAATGTTTAAATCCATTTTTTCTTCGATATCTACAACTACCGTTGCTACAACGTTTTCTATCTTGTATGTAAATTTTTCTTCAGAATTATCTTGAGATATCTCTACAGATTTTTTTGCAGTTTTTTTTGCAGTTTTTTTTGCAGATTTTTTTGCAGATTTTTTTGCAGATTTTTTTGATTAATTTTTTTATTATTTTTTTTAATATATTTTTTATTATATTTTTTATTATAATTTTTTATTAATATTTTAAT
>JAUWOE010000272.1 GCA_030612265.1 Promethearchaeum sp. | reverse complement strand
AAACCTTTTGGAATACCTATCGGCTTCTTTGGGTCATTTATTGCATTCCCAGTTAATCCAATTCCATATGAATTCAACCAAAAACTGGGACCAGCCAAACAACCAGGATAAAGATGGGATAGAAAAGAAACACCATTATCTAAATCGATCTTTGCTAAATAACTATGTTTCGCCATATAATATTCATGATCTTCATTATGACCTAAATATAGCTTTTGTAAATCATGATTTTTCAATAAAACACTTGAACAACCTAAATTAAAAGAATGTCGAAAATTCATTAAAAACAGATTTCGAACATCCAAATCAGCCCCATCGGCTAAACCTCGTATTTCATGTATATATTTTGAATATCTTCGTTCTCCAAGAGAAATCAACTGATCTGTAATGTTGGGATCTTTTGCATCAATTTCTTGTAATTTCCTTAAAAAATTACTCTTTAGATAGGCTGTTTGAATATTTTTTCTGAATTTTTGTCCAATTGCATACCCTAAATCATAACCATTACCCGAAAATGAACTATATGGGAGGTAAAAATCAAAATTCATTATAAACCCTTATGTGTTAAAATTTCTTCCCCTTTTTATCAATTTTGGAAAATTAATTAGTTTATTTTAGTAAATTGTGATAAAAATTTTTGAAAAAGTATTTCAATATTAGATAGAAAAGGGATTGATAACCATAGATTAAAAAAAGAAAAATCTAGATAGTTGTCGAATATAAAAAAAATCTCCAATAAAAATATTCAACTTCAATTTTTACATAAAAAATGCCACTGGATTTTTAGAATAATCTGTAAATCTCGCTAAAATGAATAAAAAGCACGTCCTCTTTACAAAAAAAGGTTTGGTATACCATAAAATCTAGTTGGTTAATATTTAATTATATAGAAATCAATTTGAAAGTATGCTTAAAGATAAAATTATTTGTTCCAAGTGTAATTCACTTTTATTGACTAAAGAATTAAACAAGATATTTCCAATCTGTCCAAACTGTAACGGCTTTAAAATTTTCAAACTTGAACAAGCAGTGATATATTATAACCAAGAGATATTTAATCATGAGGTGTTATTTAAAGCTAATTTTAGTCAAAATTCTTTTCACAAATTAATAGATTTTGGTATGTTGCTTAGAGATTTACGTTCCTTAGATGTGTCGAATCTGTATGGTTCTGAGGTAAGATCTGATGGCACTCATGTTTTTTCTTATTATTATTTTACCGTTGGGGAACTTTTAATTCGTTTTTTACATAATAACCCAATATCTGGAGAATTTGAAGATTTTGATATAGAAAAATTAATTGAATGGATTTTGAAATATTATGATATTTTACATAAAAAACAAAAAATTAAACAAGAAAACGCAATTTTGGTAGAGCATGACAACAAATATCATTTTTATTACACGAACCAATATGTAGAATTTATGAAATCGTTAGAGGATTTCGGAATAGGATCAAAAAATGATGTGAATCAGTTGTCAAAACAAGCAGAAATTCTTGAAACCCATTTTGGTGATGATATTTACGAATTGTCCCGAATTTTACTTTTTGCAAATTTGTATATTTATTTACCTGGAACAATGACCTCATATCTTTCAATCGATTTTGAATTAAAAATGGCACATAATTATGGAGAAACAAAAGAGGACAAGAAGAAAATTGAAGAAGAAAAATTGAAATATTTGATTTTTACTAGAAAGGTGATACTATTTTGGATCTCTGAAATCGAGAAAAGTAAATATAATAATAAAGATCGATTCTCAATTGGTGCTTCACAATTTAAGCATCAAACTATTAATTTTCTTAAATCTAAATCATTTTATAGAGATTTTATTCAACCTTTTATTGCATCGTTTAAAAATAATAAACATTGTGCCATTTTTATTAATAATACCAAAGATGATAAGATATATTTCACTAAAAATTCCCTTGATACATATGCTAAGATTTTTGAGATTCAAATTGAATATAAAGATTTAAAGATTATAGCTGAAGACAAAATGAACATGTATTTCTCAAAGAAAGTTTCGTCAATATTGGAAGACTTTGGATTCCAAATGCACGACAATTCAAATCCCCCTATATTATTAGAAGAATTACAAATAAAAAAAAATGCTCCTGAATGGGATTTGATGGGAATAAAAGAAAATGAATTATATATAATAGAACTTAAAGCCTTTCATCCTTCCATTAAATTTGAATATCCACATGCTAAAAAAAGAAGAGATAAAAGATACAATAAATTTGAGTATCAATTCTTAAAACCGACAACGGGTATCTTAGATTGGATACGTGAGAATTTTATCATTAATTATCCATCAAAGGGAAAAATTACTTTAAGAAAATCTCATATTAGAAATGAAGTCCAATCTCCGAACCTTATATTAAATTTTTCTCCCAATTTAAAAATCGAAAAAATTATTCCTGTATATATCAATCAATTAAATGAAATCCCATATATTGAAAATCCAAAGGTAAATATCATATGCTTTAGAGATCTAAATGAATTTATAGAACAAAATGATAAAATATTTTATCAATAAGAGAATATTACCACAATTTTTTCTATTTAATCTATTTTTCTTGTTTGAAATTGTTTTTTTTTTTCAAAAACTACAGAGCGATTGAAAATAGACTTATCGAATAATTTCCATTTATATTAAAATCTAAGTAGGAGATTTTCTCCCATTTATTGAAATCTGATTTATAACTCAAAAATTCCTGACTGGGAAAATTTAAAAATCGAACCAGTTAAACCGAATAAAGCCAAGGGTGAGACTTGAACTCACACAAACCCACTCTGCAGGCGAGCACCTTAGCCACTTGGTTACCTTGGCGTGGTAGTAATGATAATTACTAATTATTTAAAATGGTCAAATGAAAAATAAGTTTTCGATTTTACGTTCCTACTTATTTGATACCTACATAATATGCACATATAGTTCTGATAATATCAAATTTCATTACGATAATATCTGAATAATAAATAATGTCCTCTTCTCAAATTCAATATTTGGCGAGAATCAATAAATTGCAGTCTTTACAACAAAAAGTTGCATATTTTGAAAAAACAACGGATCAATATAGAAAAACTTTGGAGACTTTCAAGGAATATATTGAATTTGTTAAAACTTTCAACGAACCGAAAAGTTTAATCAATGGATTGCTTCGGATGGCTCAATATTGTGAGAGAATGGAGGATCGTTTACTTTCTGGGGATTTATATAAGGATGCGTTGAATTTGATGCGAACCTTTAAGTTAGGGGATTCACAACATATCCAAAATCTGAGAACTAAAATTGAGTCTCTCCATTACTATTCATTTTAATCACTCTTTTCATTTTCTTCACCTTTTTTTTTTTATCTTTATTTTTATCTTTATTTTTTATCTTTTTTTCCTAATTATTATCAATAAGCATATCAAAATTTAAGAAATAATAAAAAAAATTTCAGTAGGAGTATAAATCCCGACTGAGAGTATTACCTGTATAAGCTTAACAGCTTCAGTTTTTTATTTGTTAAAGTGATACTCGTAATGATATCCAAGAGTAACTCCGAATTTGTAGTCAGTTAGCCCAAAATCTTGGGTAGTGCTAACAATTAAAACTATTGAATCCCAGTCTTCTCTTATCAAAGTTTCAATATAAGAATTGAACTCATCTAATCCAAGATCGATAACTTCATATTCGAGTCCTTTCATTGCTACAAGAGTTACCATATATGAGGCTTCATATACAACATCTTTATACAGTTCAAGAGAAGTTCCGCCAACTGCAGCATCAAAAATGTACCAACCAGCATAAGTAAATGCCCAATCAGTCATATATCTAAATCCGAGTAAAACATCTTGTCCTGCGTAAGCTGAGAGATCATATGTAATGTCCAGTACTTCTCCAACATAATAAGTAATTCCAGGAAGATTGGCAATTATATCAGGATGTGCACCAGTAGTATAATTATAGGTTGTATATTCATTCTCGAGAGAAGTCCAGGTTGCACCATCATCAGTAGATACTTGAACAAACGCAAAGTCCCACTCATCTTCAATGTCCCAATATGTATTCATATATAAGGTTGGATCTGCAGAATCTACATATGCATTAGCAACAAGCAATGTGTTCATTAGGTCTCCTTCACCAGTATACCATCCATCTTCAGTTTGTCTCCATCCATAAGTAACAGTTTCATCACCATCAAAGAATATTTGACTCCATGAAGGTCTCCAATTATCATAATACAAATAATCAGAACCATAAGGTCCTATCATAGAAACGCCAGTATCGTACCCTAAAATAGTGGTTGTTGTTCCTAAATCAGTTCCGGAGAACAAATGAGGAGATACCTTAACATCATTGAGAAAAATTGGATCCGCTTCATTGAAATCAATGGAGTGATAATTATATGCCCCATCACCTGAATGAATTAAGTTTGCAATTCTCCAGTTATGGTATGCATCGTTAAAGGTGTCTGTATATCCAAAATATTCTAATGCAGCGTTAACACCTTCAACTCCCGGGATTCCAGCTTGAACAAAGTGGCTTATAAGGGCAGCACCACCATATTGATCGCTTAAATAAATTGTCCATGCCATTGCTGCACCATAATCTGCTAAAATATTAATATCACCTTGATCACCCCAATCTGTTAATGAGTTGTCCGGTGTAGCCAAATAACTATTAATTGCGCCCCAATCAATAGGGTATCCACAGAGTGGTTCTGCATACATTGAACATCCTTCATTCATAAATGTATCATCGTCTGGATTGTA
>JAUWOE010000151.1 GCA_030612265.1 Promethearchaeum sp. | reverse complement strand
ACGGGGATATTTTTTTAGATTTAGTTTTTTCCCATTTTGTTTTAAATGTCCATTCCATCCAAATTCCAGATACCCTTGACTTGGTGATTTATATTTGACAGAATGGCCCCCGAAATTCAGGTTTGATGATGAAACCGAATCAACAAAAGCCGAAAATGATCCGAATTCTTCTTTTCGCCCCATCTCCATAATCCAAATATTTTGACGTCCATCGACAATAATCTCCATATCTTTATCTTCCCCTTCTGTTTGCCAATAATATTTGTGTTGAGAAAAGAGTGCCAAATAACCCTCTTGATATCGAGCACAAACCCATCCATTTCTTTCTATCACTTCATCGAATTTGTTTTTAGGGATCCAAGCATGAGTAAATGGGAGATTTTTACGTAACATTATTCCTATCATTCTTGGAATTTTATATATTGCAATCAAAACGTTTTTCACTTGTCCTACACGAGGTAAATAACCAGATCCCAACCAATAACCCTCGGGTGCTGTATTTTCATAACCTCCAGGGTGGGTCGTAAAACACACTGCTTCTGGACCAAGAGTGCCTTGCCAAATGTGTTGTTGATCTCCTCCATAGCCTTTTCGATAATCTTGGGAAGAACTGAGTATATAATCTGGAGTTCGATAAGTATAAATATTATTTACTTCTCGAGTATTTCGGGTTAAATCTTTAATAAAAATATGGGCAAGACATTTGGTGAGTCCGAAATATTTACCAATTCTCAATGCTCGTTTAAAAGGCCCAAATTCTTCAAAAAATTGATTATCCCACCACCTAAACTGATCCAGCATTTTTACCATAACATTGATTGTTTTTGGATGAGCATAAGATTCAAAAGAAAGAAGGATCAATCCGTTATCGACATCCTTGTAATTAATCCCCCATTTTGCTGCCTCTTTAATATTGATACCTACACGTTGTCGATTTTGCATTTCTGATCGGTTTACATCCCATGCAATATCCATGAGGACTTCTGGCGGGGTATATTTTTCACTTAAGGCTAGAGTGACTGCGCTCATATTGTCATGGTTCGCAAACACTCCCATTCCGAATACCAGCTTCATTGTATCGGTAGTTGATTCTTTCAATGCATTTTTCTTTTCAGCGGTATAACACCGACCATGGGTGGAAACAAATTGTCCATAAAAAGAATTTAGCGCCATATCAAATAGCAATAAATCGACAATGATTTTTGCTTTCCTTACAATTTCAGAGTCATTACAAAAATCAATTAGGTTTAGAAGGGCGGTTAAATCTTCATCAAAATAAATATTTGATAACCATTCATTGAATCCAGTATAAAATCGCAAGTCCAACCATTTTAATATCCGTTTACTCGCTTTCGTGACTTTTTCTCTACCCAACATTTTAGAATTGCTGAAAATTTCATCAGGGAATAATTGTCCAGCTAGATATTCATTCACTGCGAACATGATGTGATGATTTTCAGTCCAATAACACATCGAATCATTACCTGGTTCATCAGGCCAATATTTGAACGTTAACATGGTTTTTTTTGAATGTTGGAGAATTTCGGGGGAGACTAATGGTTTTTGACTGAGTTGGTAGTATAAACGCATTATTCCTAAGAGAACAAAATCAGAACAATCTAATCTTGAATCGATATAATTTAAAGCACTTTCAATTAATTCCTGCCAGATTGGTCCACGATTTTCTGAAATTCGCACCAATTCATAGTAGTACCCTTTGATTGCATCATTGCCTGGATTTTGGAGACAATGGGAGATAAAAGCTATTTTACGATCTGAATATTTTTGTTTAAATGGAAATTTAGAATAAACATCTGGTTTTTTTTGAATATTGTATCCTTTGGGAGGATTCCCAATGTTTTTCAACTTGAAATCAGTCACCGAGGTCGTTTTGAAAAATTCGTTTTCCATATTTAAAATATATCCGCTTTAAGTAATAATATTCTTACCATAAAAATTATAATTTTAAAAAAAAGGATGTAAAATCGCAATCTTCGTTTTATATTATTCTGGATTTGATTTTGGGGCAAGAGTATCCTTTACCCATAGGAAAAAGGGGATTGAAATAATCAAGAAAGCACCTGCTGCAGGGAAAATCCATTGTTTTCCGAATTCTATGGCAATATAACCTGCAATAAACGAACCAATAATTTGGGATACCGTTAAGGTAATATTCATTATCCCATTAAACTGACCCCGTTTATTTTCTGGCAATAAATCTTGAGACCAAGAATCCATTGGAGCATCAAATCCCAAAATTGTGATCATAATAAATGGAAAACAAATGAGGATCAAAGTGTAGTTGTAATTACCTGGCCCTCCAATAAAAGGAACTAAGCTTAATCCCAATGCCATAATAAGAAGTGCGATAATCAGGAATTTTTTCCTTCCATATTTATCACTTAATACCCCTATAAAATATGTAAAGACAAAAACCAATGGAAAAGACACAACCATTATAGAAATTAAAAGTTCAATCATGCCCATTCCTAAACTGAAAATATAGGCGAAAAGAAAAGGCATAATTGTATAATACCCAATTCTAAATATTATATTAGCAAGAAGATTCTTTCCGAATTCACTATGATTTTTTAATTCGCTAACTCTAAATGTGTCTTTCATTTCGGAGATAAATGATTTTTTGGGTGGAAGTTCATCTACATTTTTTTCCCGAATGAATAAAAATCCAAGTAAACCTCCAATAATAATGAACGCACCCCCAACTGACAGTAAAATTATAAACCCTGTTGGTTCAAGAATTGTTCCTCCTTCCGGACCTTCATACCCAAATATATCTTCAGTAATCAGAAATAGGGCTAAAGCAATAACCATTCCGATATTTCCCATTATATAAATTATACCATTTGCCCTTCCTCGTAGTTTTGGCTCAAACGTGTCAGGGATGAGAGATCGTTCAGCTGCGAGATATGCATTGGTTCCAATAGAAATAATAATTCCGTCTAAAATTAAACATAACCAATAACTCCCTGAAAAAGCATATACAATCATAGATATTCCAGCAATTATTCCTCCAAAGATAAAATAAGGTCGTCTTCGTCCATACTTTGATCGTGTATTATCGCTGATAACACCCCAAACGAATTGAAGTATTAATCCCATTATAGCGCTTAGAGAGACTAACCACGACACATAATACTCACTTTTTCCCAAAATTTGCAAAACGTATAGATTGATATAATTTTGTTCGAAAAAGAAGAAAACATATTCACCCATTTTGATAAATCCAATTATAAATACTTGGAATGCTAAAAATCGGGTAAAAGTCTTGGTTTTATCAGTCATTATTTAATTCACCAACAATATTAGTTCTATTTAAAATCATTTTTATTCACTCATTTATGCTATTCGGAAATTCATTATATAATTTAATGATACTAGTAAATTTCCTATATTCATCTTATTATTACTTGCGTGAGATTAATTTATAACTTTATTCATAAATAAAAAAATAAGATTTAGAAAAGGATATACAAGTTGGAAAAAATATGAATAAAAAATTTATCTACGGCGACCAGCCTTATGAATGGCCATACCATGAACATCTTCAACAGCTTCGAGAACAATTTCTGATAAAGTTGGATGGGAATGAATAACACTCGTCAATTGATGTGCGGTAATCCCCAATCTCATTGCGACCGAAATTTCCGAGATTAATTCAGGAGCAGCTTCACCAATACAAGACGCTCCTACAATTTTATCCGTCCATTTATTTACAATAACCATAAGCATTCCATTTTCCTCATCCATACATTTTGCTTTCCCAGAACTTGCATATGAAAAACGACCTACGAGTAATTCTCCATATTTTTCTTTTGCCTCTTTGTGTCTGAGTCCAACAGAACCTATGTTAGGGTGTGTAAAGATGGTGCCTGGAACAGTTGAAAAATCGACTTTTTGTGGAAAAACATCTTCAAATCTCCCGATACTGCTCAGAGAATTTATTACTGCAATATCTGCTTGATGAGATGCAAAATGAGCGAGCATAAGCAATCCAGTGCAATCACCTATTGCATAGATTCCTGTAAATGGTGTTTCCATCGTTTCTCTATTTACTGGTATTGCTCCTCTTAGCAGTTTTATGTTGAATTTTTCTAATCCTAGTCCCTCAGATACTTTTATCCTGCCGATTGATACTAAACATTTTTCTGCCTTGAAAATCTGAGTTTCCACATCTTTTAATTGATCTCGAGGAACACTTGCATCACAAGTAACCGCAGTAACTTCATTTCCATCAGATTTAACCGAAAGAACATTTTTTCCTTCACAAATCTCGATTCCCAAGTGTTTAAACTCTTTTTTGAGCTGTTTGACTATTATTTTTTCCTCGGTAGCTAAAATTCTCGGTAGGTATTCTAAAATTGTGACTTTCGTTCCAAATTCAGCAAAAATATTTGCAAATTCACATCCTATTACCCCTCCACCAATAATAATGAGCGATTTTGGGGCTTCGTTAAATCCTCTTTTATAGTCCAAGATATCATCGGAATCGAGAATTCGTTTATGATCTATATTAAATACTGGGATATCTGCGGGAGCCGAACCGGTTGCGAGAATTACACGTCTACCTTTAATAATTGTTTCTTCTTCTCCATTTTTGATTAAAACTTCAAAATTTTTATAGATATCGCCTCCTACTAACGATCCAAAGCCTTTAAAAACTGAAACTTTTTTCATTTTTAGAAGTTGAGCGATTCCCGCAGTTAATTCCTCTACAACTTTATTTTTATGCTCGACTGCTTTGGAAAAATCTAGTGTCATGCCCCCGTTGATGTTAATACCGAATTTTTCGGATTTTTTCTTGATTTCAGCGATTAATCTAGCAGATGAATAAAGTGCTTTTGTCGGAATACAGCCGCGGTTGCTGCATGTTCCTCCAAAACGATCATCTTTTTCGATTAAGGCAATTTTTGCACCATAACTTGAAGCTCTTATTGCTCCATGGTAACCACCAGGTCCAGAGCCAATAAAAATAAGATCAAACATTTCCTCAGAACTCATAGGTGAAGAAATGAGATATTTCAAAAAAACTTTTTTGAAAAAGTAAACAGATTGAATGAAAATGATCATCTAATAAAAAATGCGGCAAAATAACCTTATATTGAACTTAAATCCCAAAGCTTTAAATCCATGACACAAACGATTTCAAGGATTTTCTCGAACTTTTTCCAATTCCTTCTGAATAACCAAAAGGTATCGCACCCATAAATTCAAGTTTTGGATCATTGATATCAAGGAGTTTATCTACTTCATCTTTCTGATTAAGTATTTCTCCTATCCATACTCCCCCGAGCCCTAAAGCATGAATAGATAGCAAAATATTTTCAAAAATGGCTCCAATTGATTGGATTTGCTTAGTATAGTCATATTCGATCGATTTATCTAAATATATTAGAAAAACACTTGGACAATTATTAATTATCCCGCTGTATTTTGTGCATTTAGCCAATTTTCTTTTAAATTCAGGATTTGATACAACAAAAATTTTCCAAGGTTGATAATTAACCCCCGAAGGCGCCCACCTACCGCATTCAAGAATTTCTAAGATTAAATCTCTCGGAACTTGTTGTTTTTTAAATTTTCTAACACTTCTACGGGATTTTAAGCATTCGATTGCGTCCATACTATGAAAAATTAATCATCAAACTTAAGTTCAGAGTCATGATCTTCCATACTTTTTGCGTCTTCATCGAGAAGTGTGGCTAAACCTTTTCCAGGTTTTAACTCAAATTGCTTTTTGAGTGGCTTTAACTGGTCGACATACCGATCTCTAAAAATATAGAATAGAAATGCTTGAATTGAAGCGGCTAAAAAGAAGAATGACTTCCCTAAATATAGATTTAAATTTGCAGTATTTTCATAAAATTCTAGGAAAAATGTCATTATCCCTATAAAAACTCCGAGAGTGCCAAAAAACCATGATAGCAAGTGACGGAAGAATTTAAATTTAGGTCCTGTTTTCATCATTGATGGATCGAATTCGCTTTTATAGAATTCTAAGGAGAAGAAACCCGAATAGAAAATTTTAATTCCAAATAAAATACTTCCAATAATTGGCAATATTATACTATATAATTGTATAAAAGTAAGAATTTCATTAAAGAAATTCCAGCTTAGCTTATATTCCCATTGGAAAAAGATGATTAGGAACTGAGAGAATGAAAAAACAGCGAATATGAAAATGTATCCATAAATGAAATAATAAAAAACTAATTTTATTTTGGTAAATTTCGTGAAATCTTTATAAGTTTCTGCAGTCTCGGTCCTTTCACCAATAAATTCTAAAATTCCTCCAATAAGACCTATGCCTGCGGTTATATAAACAAAAATCGTAATTAAAACTATTGCCATGGGATCAACTATATGTGAGAAAAAAATTCCCCATTCATTAAAAACTAAATCGACAGATATGTGATCTGTTAAGAAAAATAAGAGGATTGTAATCGCGAGAGATATGAAACCGTAAAAAGCAAAAGCTTGTTTATTTTTCATGGTATATAGAAGTCGTCCTAATAAAGGGCATCCAACAAACAGTATAATCAATGAAATAGATAGTACCCAAATATTCACCGCCATTGATTTTCATTAATACTTCATTCATTAATATTTTTTCATTTACTATGAACAACAAAATTATATAAAATCTAAGAGTGAAAATTATATTGAATGGCAGAAACAATTGAAAATTTATTTGAAAAATTGATGGGTAGTGATAATCCACTCGAGCAAATACAATCAGCTTATGCCCTAAGCAATCACTCCTCAAAAAAAAAGGCTTTGAATTTTTTAATCAAAGGCTTAGTTATCCCGGATGCAGATGTAAAATTGACCATACTAGATATTTTACTTTCACCTGATTTTTTTGGAGAAAAAATTGTGTTACCTATTTCTAATTTATTAAAAGACGAAGATGATGAAGTAAAAAAACACGCAGCGGAAATTCTTGGAACGACAAAGGATAAACGAATAGTTGCTTCATTAATTAATACATTGAGTGATGAAAATCTGGAAGTTAGAAAATCAGTTATGGCTGCTTTAGCAAATATTGGAGATATATCGGCTTCGAGCGCGCTTGAATCCTTCATTAATTCTGAAAACTGGGAAGATCGATTCTATGCAGTTGATGCAATTGGAATGTTGGCAAATAAGAATTCAATTCCAATTTTTATTCAGGCTTTAAATGATCCTAATACTAAGGTTAGAGAAAATGCAATTTTAAGTGCAGGTCATTTTGATTACCCTGAAATTGTAGAAAAATTACTGTCTTTGCTAGAAGATGATGCTATAGAAGTTCAAGCAGCAGCTGCCTATATTTTAGGGGATTTTAAATGTAAAATCGCAGTAAAACCGTTAATTGATTTTTGTAAATCGAATTTTAATGATTTAGTGTTGGTTTCCTTAGAATCCTTATCAAAGATTAAAGATCCTGTGTCAATTCCTGCCATAATAAATGTATTACATCATCCTGCTCGGGAAATATCTGCCGCCGCTCAAGAAACTTTGGATGTTTTTAGTAATCCTGATTTAATAGAACCTTTGGTAGATGCAATGAAAAAAGATGTAATTATCGAATATCTCCAACACCGAATACAGAAATTTCCAAGTCCAAAAGGCAGAAGATTTAATATAAGAAGATATATTCGAGGTTTACAATTACCAATTTGGATGGAATCTTTATTAGATGAAATAATTATTTCCTATAAAGAAGAGCAAAATACAGAAGAAAGTTAATAAAAATTAATGATAACTCTTTTTAAATTTAAAACAAGAAAAAAATTATGAAAATAATTGAACTTGAAAATATTACCTCTTCCGATACTCCTCACAAGGTTCTTGTGCGAAAATTACTAGCATTTAAACATGCATCTATCGTTCATATTGAATTGAAACCTGGTGAATCATTAAAAAAGCATATTACCCCAGTCGATGCTTGTTTCTATGTCCTCGAAGGAAATGGAAGCGTTGAAATCGGAGATGAAATTAAAAAAGTTAAAAAGGACGATTTGATTTTCAGTCCTGCTAAGATTGTCCACACCCTCTTTAATAATTCTGAAGCAATTTTTAAGTTTTTAGTAATAAAGACACCAACTCCCGTGAGTGAAACAAAAATCCTTTAAAGGAACATTTAAATACTAAAAATTTATAGAATTAAATCGGGGTAGAAAATTTGCAAATGATTAAACGGTTAATGGAACAAAACCCCCCCATTAAACTTTTATCGAAATAACTAGTATAACTAGTCTATTTGCAAATATGACACCTTATTGATTTAAGGTGTCTTTTTTTTTATAATTTTTCTTCTAAATCTTAAAATTCATACGATATATTTTATTTTGGAATTTCTCCTGGGTTTTTAAAGAAAAGAAAAAAATTGCAGAATTATTAAAAAATGTAAAATTTTTAGGAAAAGGTGAATTTAAGGAATTTAATTAGTAAAATTTGTGAATAATATGAGTGAAGATAGACAAACTGTTGAAATTTTCTTAAATTGGGTAAAAGATGGCGGTTGTGCCGGTTGGATCGAATCAGCAATGAATGATGAAGCAAAACTTAATCAAATTGCTCAAGTTTATAGAGATATTAAAACTGCATTCGGGTTTTGAGTAGTAAAACATTGTAGAATTAATTCAAATTAGAAATTTATAAATAATTTTTATAATATCTTTTTATGTTCTTTATTTTCTTTAGATTTTTCGAAAATAGGTGATAAATAATAATGTACAAACTAAATGTTAGTCCTAAAGCAATGAATTATATTCTGTTTAAGGGAAAAGATGAATTTCAAGGGAATTTTGCAATAACCATAGCGGATACTACATGTTGTGGAGGTCTGGTGACTGTTGAATTAACAGAACGTGAAAAAGCGAAAAAAGATCTCAATTTAGCTGAAGTTTTTCAGCAAGGAGCTGCTGATCTACCATGTGGTATTTGGATTGAACAACAAGCAATGAATGATGGAGCTATCCCTGAAAATATTCTTATCGATTTAAACCCATTTTCCAAGATTAAAAAATT
>JAUWOE010000103.1 GCA_030612265.1 Promethearchaeum sp. | reverse complement strand
AATGAACAGCTGAAGTTATCTTTCATGCTTAGAAGTAAAAGATTTATCTTATGAATTCAAGAAAAAAATGAAAGAAGCATAGAATTAAGTCGAAGCCCCATTCTTATCATGTCAGTGATCTATTATTAAATGATCATTGCCAAAATAAAATAAAATAAAATAGAATAAAATAGAATAAAAGAAAAAAGAAGATTAAATTTCTATAGTGATCATCACTGTATCTTCATAACCTTCGCTAGTTATTACTTGAACCCAGATAATATCTCCATCAGTTAAACCACCTGCAATTCCTAAAATATCTATATAATAAAGAGCTAGATTTCCGGATTCCCCACCTGTGATAATGTTGTCAACTATTAAATTTTGATAGACTTCATCATCCTTTATGGTAATATCACTACTGCTCATATTTAGATATTGGAAATCTCCAGATTCACCAATTTTTAACCTTATTCCATCAATTGTAGCGCTTGAGTTATGATCGATCGATAGCATTAAATGAATCAAATTTTCACTTTTGACTGCATAGGTTTCAGGATGATTTCCGTATGTCATTACTTCATCAGGATCAATTATACGGATTATATTATGTGCAGTTGGTAATCGAGACGTTAAATTAACTTCACTAAAAACAAAAGAACTTGTTGTATTTACAACGACATTCAATGTATTAGTCAGATTTAATTTTAAGCCATCGAACAAAACATCTATTAATGCAATATCATCAGGATTAAGAATATTACTACCAACTGTGATGTTAAGGTTACCATCTTCCATCCCATATGTTTCTGTTCCATTCAATATAATACTATCTAATTCAACTGAATAAGAACCAACATTTTTAACAATTAATCGTAAAGTTTCATTAGTAAAGGCTGAAGTCATTGAATTTTCGCTTGTTATTATAGAAATCATTGAAGATTGATTACGGGGTACGAAAAAGGCATTATCAGATGCGCAAGTGCCTTCATTTTGTCCTGTTATATAAATGCTAACTGGTGAATTTCTTTCAACATCTGAAACATTTGCAAAGATTTCTCTTTGATCTCCTGGATCTAAGAAATATTCTTCAGCTGTTCCGGTTCCTACAATGAACTCATTAATTTGAACTCCATCTGCATATATATTTTGAAGTCCAATTGTTTCATTACCATCATTCCTGACAGTTAGCTTTAAACTTCCATCTTCGTATAAATATGATTGGGAGTTATAATTCATATAATAATCATTGTTTGGAACAGTCATATTTTCATAATTATCATAATCAAATAGGAATCTCGATTCTGGTAATATATCTAAATCACTTGGTAATATTGTCAATTTGAAATTTTTCCTATTGAATCCTAAAACGCATTCTGCAATACCACCTTCGGATGTTTCAACTCGAATATAATAATTCTCATCAAAATCGAATGTAGATGTTGTTCCTGTGTTTTCTATATAAAATGACTCTGTTTCATTAGGACCAATTATCGAATTCGTATTGAGGTCAGGATCCAATATCATAGTTTCATTATTTATGATAATATTTGAGATTTTTTGAGGTTGATCACCTGTATTCTTCACTACAATTTTAGCATTTGATTGTGACCCTGATAATTCTAGCATAGAATTTGTTCTGTCTATATCAATATATGCTTCACTAGGATCAACTACTTGGGTATCTCCAGTTCTATTTGTTAGTATATAAGTACTTCCATCATCCTTAGGAACAGAAACTTGAAAGAATAAATTATATATGTCATTTGCATCCCAATCCTTGCCTGTATCAAACCAAACATACCTACTCTCGCTTGGTTTTATGGGTTCAGCATGATTTTGAACTGTAAAATTGTTTGAACTACCTGATATATTCAATTTAGATACAGAAAAATCTCGATCTCCAGTATTCGTTATCAATACATTTCCTATTCCATTTATATTGATATGTTGGTTACTAATGCTAAATGAAGAATCTAATGGAGTATAATCAATTTTATATACCTTAACTAATTTATTGGCAGAGATATATGCTGGTTCAAAGAATTCAAGTTCGTATTCCCCATTAATTGTCGGATATTGTTTCCAATACTTACCATTATCATCCATTTTAGCTTCTTTTCCTGCATCTGCATAACCACCAATTTCTGCTGCTAACATTTGAATGGGATAAGAATCATATTGTCCAATTCCCTCGGTAGATATTATTTCATCATTAAACATCAATTTTGCAATAGTACTATTAAACCAACTTGCTTCATATAAACCCGATGTTTCATTGATATAATCTGCTTCATTAAATACAGTATCCACTGATTTATCTTCTACACCATACCAATTATCTTTAGTTAAATCAGTGTAATTTTCATATTTTGCAGTATTATCATTGCAAATACGAATCATCCAAGGCCATTTCCCTTCATCTCCTCCTATTCCTTGAACTAAATGCCCAAAGAATACTAAAACATACTCTGCTTTGAGATGACGGAAAACTTCTGCACTATATCGTTCCTCTGTTTGCATCATTGCCATTCCTGTTAATCCTATCCTGGTTTGATTCCAAGTTCCGTTATCGTTAACAGAAGTAACATTTCCAATTGCTGAGATCCAATAACCATAATCCCACCAAGATGCAACGACAGCATCACTTGGAAGATTATTATCCATCCAAGTGAGAGTTTCCTCCCAATCATGAAATGCTCCCAAAGATATTAAATCTGAGTAACCCATTTGTTCAGAAGATATTGTTATAGCATGATTTGCTTGAACAAATAATAGAATTCCGATTAATCCATAAACAACTAAACCTTCAGGTCTTGCAATTGTTCGTTTAAGTTGTTTCTTACGCCTTCTTGTGATTAACATATCCTTTTTCATTAAATTACCGAACATTTTTAAAATATTCGATAGAGCATACCCGCCTAATAGTGCTACCGCGGGAGCAAAAAGTAATATAATACGAATCATACTTCCTGTAAAATAAAATAAAGTTACAACAAAAATTACCATCAAAATATCTTCTGTATTTCCTCGACGGATGGCAAAATAAATCCCCGGAACTACTAATAAAAGTGGAATTAGTGAATTAAAATAAAATGCACTCCAAGGAGATGGCGCATGTTCTCCTACTGAAGCAACTAAATGAATATCCTCCCGAATGTTCGGATTTAGGATTGATTCTAATCTGGATGATAAACCAATTGGAATCCAATCAGGTCTTTGCCAGAATATTATTAAAATTATTATTGCAATTGGAATTGATGCCCATTTTATACTGGTTAGAATTTTTGTATAAGTTTCCGTATTCCTTTGCATATACAAGAGATGATAAGCAATCAAAAAACCTAAAAATAAAAGTGGCAAAATGAAATCCATCTCCGTTAGCATCTTAGGCCACTTAAATTCTGGACTCAATGTGAAAATAAGCA
This sequence comes from Promethearchaeum sp., assembly GCA_030612265.1. Lineage (GTDB taxonomy): Archaea > Asgardarchaeota > Lokiarchaeia > Sigyniarchaeales > Promethearchaeaceae > Promethearchaeum. Next base: position 9,644 of record JAUWOE010000103.1, on the reverse strand, counting down.
ACCCTATACCAATTGTTGCACTGTAAGCTAAGAGGATTCTTGCATTATATTTATCTGCTAATATCAGAATTAAAACAAGCAAGGGCAACAACAAAAATGGATAGGTTAAACCTCCCCAGCTTAGCGCTAAATATCCTAACGATAATCCACCATAAATTGCATGAGAAAGCTTCCCAGACTTCACCGCTTTTATAAAGAATAAAAATACTAGCAGCACAGAGAACACCCCGATAGTCTCGTTGTCGTAAAATCCTGCTACTGTACGTTGCATGTGCCCGGGACTAAACGCTAAGAAGAATGCTGCGATAAGTCCTGCCCTTTTATCCAGTATCTCCTTTCCAAGGAAATACATAACGAGGACTGTGGCTCCACCCATGAATGCTGGGAAGTAGAATGCCACTTGGAACGGTGTGACTGGAATGCCGAGAGCTGTGATAATCCAATAAATTATAGCAGTGGTATAGAGCAGTCCAGGACGTAGGTTGAATCTATCGACACCTTCCGGAAACCAAAATTGGGAGTCGTGGAAGTGAAACCAATCGTATAGCGACATGCTGATGACTGCTTTGGTCGAAGAAAATTGGTACCAGGGGTCAAAGGCTTTAATGAGGAATGTTCCTGTTATAACGGGGGACATTCGTACTAAAACAGCTATTATTAGAACGAAAATGAGTGTTAGGTAAAAGAATGGAGCATCGCTCGGCACTTTTACTGATGTTTTAACTTTATCAGATTGGTTCGAAAACCAATTCTTAAATTTATTAACCATTTCTTATTCAAATGGGGAAAAGTAAAGAAATTATTAAAAAAATATGGTTCAATTAATCAATCAATCTTATAATCAATATCACAGAAAAAGAGTCGTGAGCATAAAAACCATTTATAATTTTCGATTTAATATATTTTAAAACTCCTAAAAATTAAATAATTTATTCCTTCTTAGTTATTTTCGATAATCAAATTGTCATAAAAATACAAATAAATTAACCCAAATTTTTTTCAATCTTTCTACCTCTAAATGAATTATGGCAATTGATAAAGAAAAATTGGATAAGATTACAGAATTCATGAGCAATGGGGAATTTAGTGAATCTATATTATTAATAAATCAAATTCTCGAAGAATATCCAAATAACATAATTTTAATGCTTGATTTAGCCTACAGTTATGCTAATTTAAGTCGTTATGACAAAGCTATAGAGTTATATTCTAAAATTATTGAATTAGCTCCAGAAAATTCAAGTGGTTATACCGGTTTAGGCTTTATTTATCGTAAACAAGGGAAAAATGAAGCGGCTATCAAAGAATTTACAAAAGGGATACTTTATGCACCCGATAATGCAATCGCTCACTTTGAAAAAGCTGAGGCTTCTTTTGAATTGGATCAATACGAAGAGGCTTTAAAAAGCTATTATAAGGCTCTACAGTTCAGCGGTGCAGAAACTGAAGCAGAAACTCTACATCGCATTGCTCAGGTTAATTTGGGATTAAAAAATTATGATAAAGCAATAAAGATTGGAAATGACGTTCTCTCGCGAGATCCTGGCTATATTTCTGTGAATAATATTATTGCAACTGCTTATTATTTAAAGGAAGACTGGAAAAATGCTGTATTATATTTTGAAAAATATCTTAAAGTAATTCCTGAAGATGAATCAGCAAACAATTTACTTTATGAAATTAAAGAAAAACTCAAGGAAAATCAATAGGGAAATAAGAAAATTAAAAGATTAGATTTAAAAAAAAATTTTTTAATCTTTAGCAGCAGTTGCAGTCAAGGATAACTTAACCTTGGCTGCTTTTAATTTTTCAACTGCTTTTTTACTGGCTTTTTTCACTGTTATTTCCATTGGTTTAGTGACTTTACCAGATCCGAGCAATTTATTGTAATTAAGTGAGTTAAGATCGATAATATATTTAGTTCCTTTTTTCTCTATTTTTCCAGCTTCAAGCCACTCATCTAAATTCAATTCTACATCTTTGATATTGATTGGATTAACAGCATAAATTCGTAGCATTTTTTGTGGTCTTTTGAACCCTTTATGTCCTATTCGCCACTTGTCTCCATCAGGTCCTGGAAATCCTTCTGCTCTCATTTTTAGGTAATAGGTCCACTTGTGTTTGAATTTACCTGTAGTTAATCCTGTACCACCTTTTACTCCTTTAGCTCGATGGGCACCTATTGTTCCATAACCTCTGGTTCTATTAGCATGCATTTTTCGACTTTTTTTTCTATGTGTAATTGGCATTCTACTTCTTCTCCTCTTTACCTAATTAAATCATCTTTTTCAAATAGATGTTTATTTTACCGCCAACATTCCCTAAAGTTCCTCCGGCTCCAACAGGTTTTTTGATGGATCCAGGATATCCTCCAATCGGTGGATGCAATCGGAATACTGGTTTAAGATCTTTAACTTCTTTCAATTGAATTTTCCCTCGATAGATTGCTTTGGCAAGCGCATCAATGGATTTATATACTGTTGTACGTCTAACGTGGTTATCAGTTAATATTTTATTCCCGGTAAGTCTTGCCCGTTTTTTGAGAATATTTTTTAATATATCTTCTGAAACAGGTCCAAATGAAACGTAGTCTTTTGATTTTTGAAGCATACCGCGAACACTTGGAGTGCTTCTTACTAACGTGGCACTATTTACGGAATAAAGATTCATTAAATGAAGTGTTCTTTGAATTGTCCGTCTCATACCATGAGCTCCTCGTACCCGAAGAACGCATAGTGTTATCTCTTGTTGTTCCTGTTTTAGATTTTTTTTCAAAGAAACAGTTGGAAGCTCTTCGATTTTAACTTTTCTTACAGTTTCCTTTGTAGTTTTCCTAGTTGTAGCTTTTCTAGTAGTTTTCTTTGAACTTTTTTTGGTTCTTTTAACAGGAGTTTTTGTTGAACTTGACATTTTTTTCACCTATATGTTTTAAAATTTAAGCATTCCAGTCTTCTCGTGTCATCATTTTATACATATTTTCCAAGGCGTTATAAACTGCTTTAGCCATATTTGCACGAGATTTAGTATTTCCCTTTGTTAAGGTCCAGATATCAGTTATTCCCGCTAGGCGTAACACAAGTTTAGCAGTATCCGAACATGCTAATCCGGTTCCTTTGGGTGCCGGTTTAAGAGTTACACGAACACTTCCCATTTTTCCTGAAGTTTCAAATGGAATTGAATGATGGCCTCCACAATCGCATTCCCAGCTTCCACAACCACGTTTGACAGGTATTAGGCTAAGTTTAGCAGATGCAATTGCTTTTCGGATTCCAGGACCAACTTCTTTATTTTTTGAAGAACTTATTCCAACAAAACCGTCTTGATTGCCAACAACGACAGAACATTTAAAAGTGCTCTTTTCACCAGCGTCAGTTTGTTTTTGAACCATTTTGATATCAATAACTTCTTCCTTTAAATTTGGGATTAAAGAATCCAGTATCTCTTTTTCTTTTATTGGATAGTTGTTTTTTATAATTTCGTCAATTGAAGTAATTTTTCCCTCTTTTACCATTCTTCCTAATCTGGTTAATGGTTTCCAGTCATCAAGTGGATTTCTTCTTTTGAATGGTTTTCGAGGAGGACGTCTTCCACCTCTGAATTCCCTATTATTTTGATTTGACATTTATATTTACACCTTTTCTACCATATTTTTTTTGGTTTTTTCGAAATCAATTCCAATTTTTAGAGGATCTCCCTTTTTCACTAAAACTTTAGAAAATTTCTTCTTAAATTGTGCTGGTTTCTCTTTTAGTAATTTTGCGTAATTTTCAATATGAGAACCATTTACCCTTTCGTCTAAACTTTCGGGAAACCATTTTTCATCATGAGGCACTTCAATTCCTGCATCTAAAAATCCTTTAAAGGCTGCTTTAATACGTTCATTGTGCACAATTATTCCAATATCGAGAATAATATCTTGAATTTTGGATTTTTTTGTCTTTAAACCACAAAGATATCCTGTTAGGTATGCTGATGGCATATTTCCTGGATTATGTAACCAAGCAAAGTTTTTCTCCAGTTGAGAAGAATGACTTTGTGCAAGTATTTTATCACCTTGAACTAATACATCAACAACTTGAACAGTTGTGTGTTTATTAGAGCATCTAATGACCAATCTTTTTCTTCGTGAAATAATTAATTTTAGTCTTCTATGATAATTCGTTTTACCTTCTTTTCTTCTTCTGAAAGGTACTCTATATTTTGGTCCTCTTGCCATTCTTAATTCCTCATTAATTTATTTTCATCAATATATCTATATAATGTCGCTACTGAATTGAAAGCTCCACCTTTTGCTTTTAAATATAATTGTCGATAAACTGAAACTTCAATTTTCCTTGTATTACGTAATTTTTTTAATTCTCTCCTTAAAGGTCGAATTCTATTAATCCAATTTCTTTTTGGTGGTGATCGAGCGGTTTTTTTACCTTTTCGGCTTCCAATTCCACGTCCACGGCCTTTTTGTTTCTGTTTTAATTTTAAATTAGCTCTAATTCTTGAAATTCCGATCTTTTCCCTTTTTGAAATAATTTTGTTTTTAATTAGGTTGCGGATATCTTCCCTGGTAATCGCCATTGAAACATCATCGATAAATTCAGGATCAATATAAACTCGATTTTTTCCACATTTCAAAATTTCAGCAGCTAATCGTTTTTGAGCACTAATATTCATTTTTTATTTAACTCCTTTATTTTTTCTCCTTTGATTTTTTCTTTGAATCTTTTTTCTTCTTTTCTTCTTCTTCTTCTTCCACTTCTTCTTCATCTATTTCTGGTTCAAAGAGTTCTTCTTTTGAATAACCTGTATTAAATATTTTAAATCCAAGATCTTGGGCGTGTTCAACAATTTTTATTCTCTTTCTTGCTCCCAGTCGGGCCGAAATACGAATACCATGTTTTTCTGGAGTTAAATTTTCTAAATCTTTCATGTTTATGACTAAAATATCTTCTAAACCTGAAGGATGTAAACCACGTATTTTTTTTGGAGATCTATAACCGGGTTCAGGAGATTTTACACCCATTTTCATTTTTCTTCGGGTTTTATTATCAATACCTCTTTGTTTTCTCCAACCAGACTTCTTTAATTTTTTATATCTCCATGATTCATAACGTGCAAAGGATGGATTTCTCTTCCTTTTTGTAGCTCGGATTCTTAGTAAACGCTTTTTTTCATGTAATTCCATTTTTTTTGTCTCCATTTCTCCTTTATTTAATTACCCATAATTGTTCATTACCAAGTAATTTCTCATATACATAAATTCCATCTTGGAAGACACGTTTATCTTTATTTTTAATTCTACACCTTTTTTGGATATTTGCACATGTTTGTCCAACTAATTCCTTATCAAAACCTGAAACAATTACTTCTTCTTTATCAGCTTTTATTTTAACATCTCCAATAGAATGAGTAATTCTTGGAGCTCGTTCTCCTAAAAAGTTTTTAATAAGAATAACATCACTGCCTTTTTTTGGAGGGTCTAAAGTAATTGGAAAATGGCTGTAAACTATTTTCATTCGATATTCATATCCTTTTTCAACACCCATAAACATGTTATTAATGATATTTTTTAGAGTGTATGTTAGAGCAACAATATTTTTTCTAGGAAAATCAGCGTGTAATAATATTTTACTGCCGCTAATTTGAATATCAATCTTTTTTGCATGCCCAAAATCTTTTGTTAATTCTCCCAATTTTCCTTTTACAGATATTATTTTGTTCTCATCTATCTTGCAAACAATTCCCTCTGGAATTTCAAGTTCTTCATCAATTCTAATATATTTGACCATGATAATCCTTCCTTTTAATATACGTAAACTAGTAATCTCCCGCCAATATGTCGCTCTTTCGCTTCAATGTGGGACATTACTCCTTGAGATGTTGAGAGTAGAATCAATCCGAAATTAACGGCAGGTAAGAAATGCTTTTCTTCAATTTCGATTTTCTTAATTTTTACAGGTTTCCTTGGTTTTATTACACCAATTTTATTAATTCTCCCGAGTAATTGAACTCTGAACTTCCCTTGTCGTCCATCATCGATACTTTCAAAGCTTCCGATATATCCATTTGCTTGAAGTATATGAAGAACTGTTCCAATTAGTTTAGATCTCGGATTTATTATAACGCTGCTTTGGCAAACTATTTCTGCATTTTTTATACAGCTACATGCATCTGCTAGTGGATCTAATAGTGTCATTTTTCATTTCCTCCTAATATTTTTTAAATCCTAAATCTCTAGCTACTTCTCTAAAGCAGCGTCGACATAAATTTATTCCATATTGACGGATTAGACCTCTGTGAGATCCACAGCGCCGGCATACTCTTGATCCTTTACCCTTTGATGAAGTTGATGTGTTCATTCGTTTTTCATTCATAATAATTCACCTAGTAATATCTTTCCTCCATTCTTTCTACAATCTCGACTTTGAATACATTTTCCATAAAGTAAATTGCTTCTTTTTTGGAAACATATTGGGAAGCTCCAACTTTTCGTCTGTTTTTTTTACGTGTTTTGATTCTTAATCCCGGGCGAGTTATTTTGACTGAAACATTGAATCCAAAAATACCTAGATCAGGGTCATATTTGACTCCTGGAACTTTAATATGTTCGTCTACACCAAAACTAAAATTACCTTTATTATCAAATGATCTTTTCAAAATCCTATTATCAAATGGATCTAGTGCTTTTCTCAAGAAATCAGCACAATCTTCCTTTCGAAGTGTAACTTTTGTTGCTACCGACATATTTTTACGTAAGCCCCATTCTTTAACATTTTTTTTGGCTTTTACTACAACCGGTTTATGACCTGTTAATGATTCCAATACTTTATGTGCTTTTTGAATTTCTACGGCGCCTAAACTACCCATACCGATATTTATTACTACTTTTTCAATCTTTGGTTGAAGCATTACGTTAGATTTCCACAATTCTTTATAATTTATGTCTTTTGGGCTCATTTATTATTCCTCCATCGGTAAATCAATTACTGTATCTTTTTTTCCAATCACAAAAACATAATCATAAGATGTATTTATTTCTCCACTTGATGTGGCTATTTGAGCAATAGATGCATTAACTCCAAATCTTTTTGTTAATTTTGAAATCATCCCAGAAAGGCCTGTATGGGCACCTCTGTAGATCATACCTTGAACATTTTCCTTGAATTCAAAATAGTCCAAGATTTCTTGATTTGGAACCGAAATTTTCAAAGTTCCCCGGGTTTTGTATTTAGTATCACTCTTTTTAACTAATATATTCCTACCGTCATGGAGATGTAGTTGTTGAATGCCACCTTTGACAGTTGTGATATTATTAATTCTACAAAGTTTAAACTTGGATTCTTCTTTCGTAATCTCAGAAACCATTAATCCATGATTTTTTGAGGCTAAAATTCTATAAGCTTTATTAATTTCTGGTAATTCTATTACATCCATTAAACCTATAGGGAAATTTAAATCTTTTCTCGATATACCATCGATTATAACGCCATTTTTATTTACAATGAATTTAGATTCTTTGGAATTATTTGTTACTTTTAATAAATCTCTAAGCACATGACCAAGTGGAAGACAAAAATCCTTTGAATGGGGGCCTGCATTAGTCTTAAAGAAAAATTTTCCTGCAGATCTATCTTTCCTTCTGATTTGGAGATGTCCTGGAGTTGCTAATCTTTTTTGATGTCTTTTATTTCCTTTGGATCCCATGTTATTTCTTTCCTCCTGTCTTTTTTGGAGATTGGCTTTTAATTTCTTCAAGTTTTTGCATTCTATCGATCATTTTTGCTCTCCATGGATCGATTTTATTTTTCTTTGTTGCCAATTTTGTTAATATTAATTTTGAAGGTGCTACTGGTGTAAAAAAACTAGTTCCATCTTTCTTTTCTTGACTAGTTTCTTCAATAGTCACTTTTCGAGTTTTTTTATTTTTACTTAATATTTTTCCTTCAATTCCCGAAAATTCACCTTGGGTAATCCTGCATTGGTCGTCTACTCTTAGAGGGAGTCTTTTAACACCCCATTCTTCTTGTAATCTCTCATCTAAAGGAATCGTGAATAATTTGGAAACTTGATGATTCTTTACTTTAAGTAAAGCATTACGTTGTTTAGTTGGTTTCTTTGATTTTACTTTCATTATATTTACCTTTATAAATTGATTAAATAATAAGCGAAGCGACATTACTTATACGGGGATACAATTCTGCTACTTCTCTAGCTATTGGCCCGTTGATTTGACTAGCTTTTGGATCTCCGTCATCAGTTACTAATACTCCTGCATTATCTTCAAATTTAATTCTAGTCCCATCAATTCTCCGAATTGTTTGTTTTTGTCGTACGATAACTGCTTTCAATATTTTTCTTCGTAGATCAGGATTTCCTTTCTTAATTGAAACAACAACCATGTCTCCAACGCAAGCGTTTGGGTATCTATTGAGTCTTGTAGACCGTCCTAATACAGCAATAATTTTTGCTAATTTTGCACCGCTATTATCCGTGATCTTGATTATAGATTCTGTATTTAATCCTCTAGTGATTTTAATTCTAAAAACACTAGCACTTTTTCCCATACGACGCTTCCCACCCATTTTATTTGTCCTCCTTCATTATCTTTTCAATAACCACGAACGCTACAGTTTTTGAAATTTTTCGACATTCTGCAATTTTTACTTGGTCTTTTTCTTCAACCTCAATACAATCAGGAAGATGAGCAGTTACCTTTGATTTTCTTCTTTCATATCGTTGATATTTTGAAATGTAGTAATTATAATCTCTTTGGATTACAATTGTTTTATGCATCTTAGTTGAAATAACATAGCCCTGTAGAATTCGCCCTCTTAGTTTTAAATTTCCATGAAATGGGCAATTTGGATCATCGCATACTTTTGTGGGAACAGCGATATTTGGTATTCCGATATTTTTTACTTGATTCAATGTAAATTCCTCCGATTTTTTTTTCTGATTAATTTAATTCTATTTTCTGGATTTCCTTCAATTTTTTTTCCATCAAATTCGATCATTTTTTTAATCCCATTCGGTTGATCAATCCATGAACGGAACAGATATTGATTTTTAATATAAATTTTTGATTGTTTTTCATTTTTAACCCGTAACGTGTATTTCGTCTCATCAATAACGGTTCCAATAAATTGAAACTCGGACCAGTTTGGGTTATTTTTGCTTTTTGCATATAATTCAATTCCTATAAAGTCTAAATATATAAATGTTTGAATGTCTCTCATATTTCATTGATCTCGTGCATGTAGGTTAATATACGTGCAGCATTCTTTTTTAATTGCTTAATTTTTGAAGGGTCTACCATAGTTCCGCCCATCGAATTTGATGCACGAATTTTAAAGAGCTCATTTCTTAAATTATTTAACTTCTTTTCTCTTTCAATTGCACTCATATCAGTAATATCTTTCATTTTTTTTTTCATATGAATTCACCAATTTACTTTATTCTTCCTTAACTTCTTCCTTTTTTTTATCAGATTTTTTTTTTGTTGATTTCTTTTTAGTATTAGTCTTCTCCTTTCGAGTTGTGTTCTTTTTTTTTTTTTGCTTTTTTTATGTTTTTTGAACTGTTTATTGTTGTGATTTTTTTTAGGGTGGAAGTAATTATTAAAAAACTTCATCCTTTTTGAGATTTTTTTT
>JAUWOE010000156.1 GCA_030612265.1 Promethearchaeum sp. | reverse complement strand
CCATGTACACCTCGGGAGCGTACGAGCCTTATTCTCAAGAGGAAGTCATCAAGGTTCTGGCTCAAGTCAAAACCGAATTACCGCCCTATGTCCGGATTCAACGCATTCAACGCGACATTCCAGTTGATTTAATTGTAGCAGGGGTAAAAAATTCCAATTTACGTCAGATTGTTCAAACCCGCCTACTCGCGGAAGGAAAGCATTGTAACTGCATACGGTGCCGAGAAGAGGGATTTTATGCCCATCAACGGTCTCAGACGCGCAAACCAGTGGATCTTTCAGCAGTTACTTTTGAAGATTTCACTTATTGTGCATCAGAGGGGGAAGAACATTTTCTGTCTTTTGAAGATCACGAAAAACGCATGTTAATCGGATATCTCCGGTTGCGTTTTCCTTCTCCCAAAGCTCACCGTCCGGAGATAAGAGATCAACATGTCGCAATAGTGAGAGAAATTCGAGTGGTGGGGGAGATTGTGGGCCATACTTCGAGTCCCCACCAAGGACAAATCCAACATCGGGGATATGGGAAAGAGCTCATGCAGTACGCTGAAGAAATTGTACGACAACATGGATGTACCAAACTTCTGGTCATTGCTGGAATCGGTGCCCGACCCTATTTTTATAATCTCGGTTATTCTGTTGATGGAGTTTATGTAGCAAAAAAGATTTAATATCTCAATTTAAATTGGGGAAAAGGGTGAGTTGGTGAAATTACGAAGCCATGAAATGATTCTGAAAATTCCAACAACGAGCAAGAATGGTATTAAACATTGAAATGGAAAAAGTATCACCGCAATTCACACTTGCAAGTGTGATTCTCGGTGAAAAGTGTTGATAATATAGCGTGGTATTACCAATACATTTTAATTATTTTTATCCTCTTATATTTTTGTATTTTCGACGTTCAATAACACTTAGAAAACATTTTTTTATTGCACCTGCGAAAAAAATCATCTTGCAAGCACACTTTTTGGCACCACTCACTCCAAAAAACAATTTTTCTTGCCACTTACTCCAAGTCGAAGGTCGATGGTGAAATTTCCAAAACTGGCTCAAAATATCAGACATAGAATAAAAAAAATTCACTTTTTCATCTTCAATGGCTTCAAAAAGTGTTTTTTAAGATGAAGTCTCGGAAACACGCGAAATTAAACAGAAATGAAAGAAATTGCCCCCGAAGGGGCGAGGGGAGTCAAAAAATAGTATTTTTCGAGCAACCCAAATGTGTTGATATTACGTGGATAAATCTTCAACATATGACAATTTTTTCTTGATCAAAGTTGATCTACCAGAGTCATCACTGGTCATATAATAATAGAAACTGCTCCAATTTAAATGTTTGGAATAAGTATTAAGGGGAAACAGCCCAAAATCTACTGAATAATACAAAAACGCAAAAAACCAGTGAAAAAAAAATGGTGTACATATTTAATATTATGAATTTTCAAAAAATGATTTATGAAAAAGCATAATATAGTTGAATAGTTTTGAAATGGTTATTTTTCGCGGATCCTTAAACTTCTGCCTGATAATTTTCGATTCTAAAGTAGATAAACTCATTAATTTTCCTGCAATCTTATGCTTTCTTAGTACAAAGAATTTAAGTCTACTAATGGTTGTCAAATTCCCTTTCCATTGATTCTTCTTCTCTAATACATTCAATACTGCTTTAATGGTAAAGAGATTATACGCATTTAACCAAAAAGCGAATTCATCGTCATGAGTAAGCGCGCTCACATCCTTTACTTCAAACTCTTTAATTTTTTCTAAAAACCAAGTGTCATTTTTTATACGCTCATAGTCAACATTATGGTTATCATCGAGATAACGCCCCAATTGAGATAAATTAGAAATATCTATTGTTGCCTTAGTTTTAATCATAATAATAACACCAAGTATGCAATCAAAAATCCCTTGGCTAAAACATATAAGAGAATTATCAAGATATAAAAATATTAATAATATTTGGGATGATATGCAAATTTCTTATAATAAAATGAAAAACAAACAAACTGCATAAACTCACGATTGAATAGTAACTTTCCAATTAATTTCAAAGGAAAATCCATATCGGCATAATTTTCAACTATTTCATACAAATCTTTTGAATTCAGATACATTCTAAAAAATCGATTGAAATCTTCAGATTTTAATTCCATCAAAATTAAACGTATGAGAAAATGCAATTTTAACTCAATCCCAAGGCTTCGTTTAACAAGTCTTTCATAGGTCTTCCTAAAAAAACGTTGGGAAAAATCATTTTTCTCCAAAGATTTACTAATTGCGGGAGCTAAAATCCTTGCTGCAGAAACTAACATAACAATTCCACCACCAGCTGTAGCTTTTACCATACACGCAGAATCACCTAATAATACAGTATTTTTAAAAGCAAACCGTTTTGGATATCCAAAGGGTAGAGCACCTCCTTGTCTAGATATTATTTGAGAAGGATCCACTTTAATTTTTTTGAGGAAATTACTAAATGCTTTGTTAGGATGATCTGAAGTTGCTAATCCAATCCGACATACCCCATTTTCACCTTCTGGAACAATATATACGAATAATTCTTTCCATCTTTGATCAAAATGCATAGCAGTTTTATTTAGATCATAATTAAACTTCACGCGAGCTTGCACTGCGGGAATCATTGTATTTTTTATTCCATAACGTTTTGCAACCTTTGAAAATGGCCCATCCGCGCCAACAATGATTTTTGCAACAATATTGTTCTTTGAAGTTTTAATACATACTTTATTATTAGGTAAACCCCAATGTGAGAGATATTTTTCTCCTAAATAATATTTTACGCCCATTTCTTGAGCTTTTTTTCCAAAAAATTTATCAAGTTCTATTCGATCGATAATAACTGGATTTTCTTTTCCTGATAATTCGATACTTTGATTATTTGGTGCGACTATCTTTGCAGTTTTAACTCTGTTGAGAATTAATGATTTTGGAAATGGGGCTAATTTAAGAATTTTCTGGGAAATAATTCCAGCACATTGAAAAGGTAATCCGAGAATTTCATGTTCTTCAATTACACAACATTTAATATTTTGTTCTGCTAAAAGATACGCCAAATAGTTTCCCGCGATGCTACCACCGATAATACATACATCAATTTCAAAATCAACTTTAAGATTGTGGCGCATCACAATTAATAAATGAATCAGAATAAATAAAATCAATCGAAACCAAATTAAATTAAACTATGCTATTACATGGCGAAGAACTTAAACAAAGGAAAAAACCTTCTGATCTGCAAAAAAAATTTGTTTCTCCATTTATTCCTCAATTTTCCATTCCCAAAGAGCCAGAAAATTCTTATGAAATTGAAGGTAGAGGAAAATACTCTTCAAGAAATACATTAAATAACCTAACTGGAACAGAATGGATTAAATTTACCCGATCATGGTTTGAACATCATCCACCGCCTCGTAATAAAAAACAAAGTGAACATCTGCACCCCGCCAAATTCCCTGAAGATTTGATTGCTAATTTTATCAAATTTTTTACAAAAGAAGGAATGTGGGTATTAGATCCTTTTGTTGGAACAGGCTCAACTCTGGTTGCTTGTGATCAGACTAAAATTAATGGTATCGGAGTAGAACTAACTAAAAAATGGGCAGATATCGCAACAAATCGAACAAAACAATATGTTATACTAGGTGACTGCCGGGATTTAAAAAAATATAATCTACCACAATTAGATTTCTCGATTTCATCACCCCCCTATTGGGATATGTTAAGTCACTCACGAGGTGGGTCAAATAGTACCCAAAAAGACAGGATAAAAGCGGGATTTGATGCGAGTTTTTCAGATGACGATTTGGATTTAGCAAATATTGTAGGATATAAAGAATTTATGAAAGAACTGCTTCAGATTTATAAAAATATCTTCGATTTACTTCGTCCGGGTAAATATTCCGCGGTCATCATGCAAAATACACTGAAGCAAAAACAACAATATTATCCTATAGCATGGGAATTTGCTCTAAAAATGAAGGATTTTGGCTGGCAGATTGCTCAAGAGTTTATTTGGTGTCAGCGGGATAAGAAATTGGGTATATGGGGATATCCAAATACTTTCATTTCAAATGTTCACCATCGAACCGAAGGTCAGACCGGAGTTGGGAATGCATTATTCCAAAATCCTATTAATGGAGTTAATTAAAGTTTGGTTTAAAAAGGGTTTTTCCAAAAAATCAGAAATTCCAGACGATAATGCTTCTTCCTTCACGCTAGTATCTGCACTCGTTAAAATGATTTTCATTCTGGGATCAATTTGAAGAATTTCTTTTGAAACCTCAAGACCATTTTTCAGCGGCATTCTGTAATCCATCAATATAATATCAGGTTTTTTTTTAAAATCCTTAAATATTAGAATTGCTTGTTCTCCATTGCTGGCAATTCCAACTACTTTAAATCCCATTATTTCTAATAGACATTTTATTGAAGTTTGAAGATCTTCATCATCTTCAACCATAAAAATTGTTTTCATTTTAATCAATTCTAGGAAATAATAAGATAAAATTGCTACCTTTCGAACGATGTCTTTCGATTTTATCTTCAACCCAAATCTGTCCCTTAGTACTATCAATTATTCTTTTTACAAGCGAAAGCCCAATACCCATGCCCTTCTTGCTTTGATCCTCCATGAAACCTCGTTGAAATATTTTCTCTTTAACATTGTCCGGGACTCCTATACCGTTATCAATAAATTCAAATTTATAAAAACCTTTCCCATCCTTTTCGATTTCTGAAATAATAATCAAAATTTCAGTTATTGGATTAATATTGTGGTGAACGGCGTTGATCAAAATGTTTTCGAACACTTCATTAATCATTTCGCATGTCTGAACGACAATCTTATCATAAGGTGAATCAATTTCTACCTTCACTTCCTTATCAACAAAATAATTCTGTAAAAATTTTATTACATTCTGTAAAATGGCTAAGATATCAATTAGTTGAAAAAAAATTTGACTCTCTTCCAATTTCGATAACAATTTTACTTTTGAAATTAAGTTTGCTCCTTTTATTACATTTTGTTTAATCTTGAATATATTTTCTTCTGCTATATTGAGTTTTTTCTTGTTTTTTAAAAGAATTGAAGTTAGTTCGATATTGGACAAGATCACTTGAAGGTAGTTGCTCATATCATGAGCAAAGAGATCCTTATAAAAATCTGCACGATTGTAGGCCTTACGATATTTTTCTTCGGATTCTTTTATTTTTTGTTCTATTTTCTTGCGTTCGGTGATTTCTGTAGCAATCAGTATCACAGCAGAAACTTCTTTATCCGTTTTTATTGGAACTGCTTTTGTATTAAACCAAAGAGTATCAATTTGCGTGTTAATCTTCAGCATATCTAAAGGTATCTCATAGCTCTCGGTGTTTCCTGTTGTGTACACTTTTTTCAGAGATTTCCTAATTGCATCATAATGTTCTTTTGACACATATTCATATATCGACGTTCCAATTACTTCTTCTGGAGTTAAAGGATGAATTGTATTGTTGATATATTGAATTATATCGTTCTTATCTAAAATTAAAATGATATCCTTACTATTCTCTGTTAAAGAGTCCCATTTTTCTTCTGTTTCTTTTAATTTCTGCTCAGCTTCCATACGCTCAGTTACATCTGCTATAAGAGCGAAATCAGCAAATTTTCCTTGATAAATGATTGATTTACTATAAATATCGACCCATTTTATCTTTCCGGACGCTGTAATTATTTTAGAAGAATTAAAACATTTTAGATCTAAATCCCTAGCTTGATGTTGCTTAACATTTTCAGTAATACCCTCTTTATTTTCTGGGTGGATTACTTTTAAAAATTCCATAGGTGTCCAATTTAGCATTTCTTCTATTGAAAATTCATTTATTTGCGACATCATTTTGTTAACATATGCTATTCTATCATCTTGAATGATTACTATTCCCAGTAATGATTGTTCCGCAATAGTTCTAAACCTCTCTTCGGATTCTTTTAAATGATGTTCTATTTTCTTGCGCTCGGTGATTTCATATTGAAGTTCTTTTGTCTTTTGATTCAGTTCGTCGAGATAATGATTGCTAATTACCGTATTTGATATTATTAATGCTATTTGTTTGAGAATCCTAATCTCTATTAATGAAACTCTTCGTGTCTTGGTGTCATATAGAACGTAAGTCCCAAATACTTGTCCTTTACTTTTTAGAGGTACCCATATAATCGTCTTAAGTTTAAAAAAGTGGATTATATCATGCCAGGGGACAAGTCGTGGGTCTGATAAGGGATCATTTACTACAACAACATTGCCCGTTTCAAAAGCTTCACCAGATGGACTTGAAAGAAGTGGTTTTTCAACGTTATTAACCATCTCAAGATAATTTCTGGGCAGATTATACGAACTGACCATATTTCCATTCCCATGATTGTCGATCTCAATTATAGAACCAAAATTATATTCTAAATTATCACATATCACTTTCAATATTTCTCTGGTATATTCTGTAGGGGAAGAAAGAATGTCAATTTTATTTATTGCTTTTAATATTATGCTTATTTCATTCATTATCTTTTTCCTTTTTTAGTGATGGATTAATATCGCAATACATTTGGGGATCCCCTGTTGCCCAGAAATTGCACATAGTACATCTAGTACATTTTCTGATATCGGCTTCACGCCCTGATTTTGATTTTTGTACAATATCCAGATCTGCTATTTGAGCTCGCCCCATTGCTATAAGATCTGCTTTTCCTGATGATAAAATTGATTCTGCTGTTTCAAGAGAAAGAATAGAGCCCACAGTACACACTGGAACAGTTGCGAAACGTTTCAATTCCGAAGCAATCTCTACGTATGGGACTTCACCCAATGAAGCTGCCAGGACAATCCTTTCTATTGATTCATATACACCTATAGAAACATTCAACATATCCATTCCTGCATGTTCAAGCAATGGAATTATTTCCTCAAAATCAGGCGGAATAAGACCTCCATCCACATACTCCTTTCCTCTGACGCGGACACTAATTGCAATCTGTTGATGGAGTTGGGTTCGGATTCCCTCAATAATCTCTTTAATCAGTCGAACACGATTTTCTGTGCTGCCACCATAATCATCGGTTCTGTGATTCGCATATGGTGACAGGAATCCATTAAGTAAATAACCATGGGCAGCATGAATTTCCACAATTTTCACTCCCGCATCTGCGGCGCGAACTGCTGCTTTAATAAAATCACCCCGAACTCGCTTGATGTCATTCAATGTCATTTCACGCACTTTATAATTTGGGTCGAATTGTGACATTAATGGACATGGAATTGCGCTAGGTGCTATTAGGTCACAGCCTGTTACTTCATTTAACGCCTGCCTTCCATAATGTATCAGTTGGATCCCAGGTACACTACCGTGGCTTTTTATTTCGGAAAAAAGCTGCTTGAGTCCAGGTAAATATTTGTCAGAGTCAATTCGTATCCCACGATCAAATGCAACTGAGTCTGAAGATACTACTCCTGGACCAATAATTATTAATCCACATCCTCCTTTTACTAATGCAATATAGAAATCTAGCAATTTATTCGATATTGTACCATCGATATTGGCAATGTTAAATTGAATTGTAGGAAAAATAATCCTATTGTGAAGCTGGATTTGATTAATAATGAGTGGGTTAAAAACTGATGGGTATTTTTTTATTTCTTCATTGATTTTTTTTGCCCCCTAATATCTTAGTTTTTTATATAAAATTATAATTATTATTATAATAAATAATGATATTAATTTATCGGAATTTTAAGAAAAGATCAATATTAAGAAGAAGATTTCTGTTTATTCATTCCTAGTGAAAATGGATCCTATGCCCGGTGAACGCCTTCTCCGGTCATTTCAATAATCGATTTCATGGTTTCAAGCTGTATTAACCCGACTTCGGGTCCAATTTTTAAAATACTTAACTGATCCAAAAATACATTGATTTATATCTTACTTTTGGAAATTTTCTCATGAAAAAGAACAAAATTTTTGTAATTCTTTAAATTTCCCTTTAAAAACTTTAAGAATTACAACTAAAATGTTAAAAGATTATCAAATACAAGCCAAATACTCACAAAATTAAAAATTTTAACTGGAAATGTTATGAAATTTGAATAAAATGGATTGAAGAATTTATTGAAAAATTTATTGAAAAAAAGTGATAATAATAATGGAAAAATTATTGAAAATTATATATTATTTAATTATACAGATGATTTATTGAATATTTGGAATTTATTTATAGTTTTATATAGTTTATTTATAATTTAATATAATTTATTTATAGATTAATATAATTTATTTATAGATTAATATAATTTTTTTAGAATTTATTATGATTCCAGATAGTTTTTTGAAATAATTAATAATAATCTATATTTTTTTAGATTTTTTTATAAATAATTCTAAGATTTTCTTTAAATTAATAAAAAACCAAAAATATAAATATATGAAAATTAAAAATATTATATTATGTCTGAATCAATTCGAATTGATATAAATCTTGCAAGATTAACAATTCCTTGCTCAAAATGCAGTTTATGTAATTATATTGAAATCGATAATAATATTAATAGTATTATAAAAATGAATTGTCAAAAAGGAACATTTATTGGAGATTTTAATGAAAGTTTAAAAATTGCTCCAAGTTGTGAATTTTTTACTAAAGAAAATTACTGTAGATACTAAGTTTTTTGATCAAAACTAACTTATGTGTTATAAGCAAAGCATTTAAATCGTTTCTATTCTTTGCATAATTATGGATGTTTGGCTCATTGGGATTATTTCATTGTTCTTTATCGGTATCCTTTTTATCATT
>JAUWOE010000298.1 GCA_030612265.1 Promethearchaeum sp. | reverse complement strand
ATAAAGGAAGAATTATTGGATCTTATGGAAAATTTAAATATATCGAGGAATCAAGAGAGAATTTTGTTTAATAATGGATTTGAAACTTCAGAACAGGTCTTTCAGTCAACGCCTGTTGACCTTCATAAAAAGACGGGGATTTCGCTGGATAAATCTCGGAGGATGATAAGCGGAAAAGTGGAGAGTTTTACGGGGTATCAAAAATCAATTTTGGATTATACATAATTTTTTTTTGAAAATTCAATTATACCCCGATCTCGCCTATAATTGGTAGTGGAATGTCATTGGAAATAATCAATTTTCGAGATTTTTTTCTTTCCATTTTTTGGTTAGTTTTAGAAAATCCTCTTTGGAAAAATCATGGTCGAATATTTTGTCTTGGTGGTCTTTTTCCACAAATAGATCGAGTGATGTATTTTCCTTATTGCCTCTTAGATGTTTTACCATTTTATCTTCGGATTTGGCTTTTCTTTTCCCGATTTTCTTAAATCTTGATTCGTTATTTTTCATCCAATCATAAACAGAAATCGACATCACCTTTTATTGAGAAGATATGGACAAAAACCGAATAAAAAAGGAGAGAGACCGACAAATTTCTAAATTTTTCTTCGATTTCCACAGGTTTTTTCCTTGTTCTAGCTGCATGATGCACAAAATATGAATACAATAAAAAAAGGATTTTCCGAAACGGAGATTTATGAACTCACTATATTACCAGAAATGTTACTATTCCCCGCTTTATAAATCCCTATACAAAATGAGAATGTATTTTTGAAAATGATAATTATGGAGGGAACATTAAACAGCATAAATACCGTTATCATCCCTAAGATCGCTTTCCAATTCCTTTAACTTATTTTTTAGCTCTTTTGCAGTAGTTTCATCTCCATTTTTTCGAGCCTCCGCCATTTGATACCTGTAAAGATCGAACAATGTTGATTTTCTCAAGCGGTGATTTGGCGGATATATTTGTAGTGCCTTATTCACAAGCGTTATCGCGGTTTGGAACTGTTTTTGTTTGAAATAAAAACGCGCTGCAAATTTTAGAGTAAATGCTAATACATAGGGATTCTGGGTTCTTTTCACCGTTTCCATCATGGATTGAATATGTCGGTTCCATCGCAGTGAATCAGATTGTGTGTGGAAAATTTCGAGCGACGACATGCGGATTTTGCTTATTTTTTCGATTAGGTAGGTGTCGATCATATGAATCAGAAAAGTAAGAAATTTGGACTATATAAAAAAACAATTATAAAATCAGCAAAAAATCTGTTATTAAATAAACTAAGAAAATAAGAATTCTATGGAAACCACAATTATTACACAAACATCAACTAATCAAAAAATTTTACCCTTGATTATCATGGATGAGCGCGAAAGGCACGAAATCCGCTCGGTTTTTAAAACAATTCCATGCCAATTCAAAATAGAAACCCTTGATATTGCCGACTACATTATTTCCAAAGATATCGCAATCGAAAGAAAAAGGGGGGATGATTTGGTGGCTTCAATTTGCGATAACAGATTCTTTTCTCAACTCGAAAAACTTAAAAAACACTACAAAAAACCGCTAATCATTTTGGAAAATCCCAAAAAAATGTTTGATCGGAAAGGAGTTTACGAGGCGAGCATTTATGGGGCGATTTTATACGCCATATACAAGATGAAAATTGCACTATTTCCCACCAGAGATGCCAGAGAAACCGCCGAAACCATTTGGAGCTTTGCCAAATTCGTGCAGAAATCTGAGCCATTTGAATACGAACCAATTAAGATAGAGCAGGAAAAAATATCGGTGGATTCTCAGTTATTTTTCTTGGAAGGATTGTTTCAGGTGAGCAAAAAAAAAGCAAAAATCCTTCTGGACCATTTCAAAACCCCTTATGATGTTCTTCAAGCAATAACGGACACTGAAATTACATATACAAAATCGGGAAAACCCAAAGGAATTTCGGGAAGTTTAGGGGATTTGAAGGGATTCGGGCATAAATTTCTCAAGGTAAATAAGGAACTATTAAACCATTCATTTTAGATCTTTTACTCGAAAAAATATTAAAATAAATGCTATAAATGCAACCGATCCCATATTTCAAACTAAAACTCGTTTTAAAATCATCAATCATTTAATTATATATAATGTTGAATTGTTTACTTCAACATTTTCATTATAGCGAGAATGCTCAATTCAACAAATTTATTTAAATATTCATACTTTTTTTATATTTTTAATGAAATAAATTTTAGATATTTTATATTAAATGAATTATAAGGAGTTGAAAAGATAATGCAATTATATAAATGTGAAAAAAATTTATCTCGAAAAAAGTAATTGAAGAGTTTGCAAACTAAATTTGATGAAATTAAAAGATTTTTTAGCATATATAAATATTATTAGGCTTTTTTACATTTAATACATTTAATACATTTAATAAAAATTGGATTAAACTTTTATTATTTCGGTGAACAAAATGCCAGAAGGAATTTTCATTATTGACTGGGACGAATATGAAGGGGGAGTTATATCTTTAAAATACCCTGAAGATCTTGAAATTCCGGTAAATTTTGTCCAACTTCTACAGATTAGTCATTCATTTAACCCTGGAATTATGAATATCAAGGAAGACGCTGATAATTTCAATGGATTATCTCTTGGAAATGAAGAACTCCAGAAAGTTACTGTTTTAGTTCTATCTAAATTTGAAGACGCCGAAGATTTCAAAGAAATCCTATATTTAATTAACGACGTTGTTTCCAAACATTCTGATGATGATCTATTAGAAGAAATCCTAAGATTGTACAGAGCAAGTCAATCTGTTTTTAGAGCTAGAGAGGCTGTGTTAACCAAATTGGCTAATGAAGTTAATGCGCTTAAAAATACTGAAATTGATATCAGACAATCGTTTGATTGGTTAATCAGGCATGAAACAAATTCACCTAAGAAGAAAATTCTTTTTATTTTATTACGCTACGGTACTTTAAATTTAGAAGATATCGAAAATTATTCTGGTTTTTCTTATGAAGACCTAATAAAATATCTGGAAGAAATGTCAAAAGATCAGCTAATTGCTTTGAAAAATGAAAAATACAACTCAATGATTCATTACATTTTAGATTGATTGTAAAAAATTCTTCATTAATTCATTATCTTATTATTTTATTATTTTATTATTTTTGTGCTAAAGTTATTAACGTTGAGGAAGATTTAATACTAAAATTTTTACGAATATCCATTGTAAAGGCGGATAATTCTGCCAAATTCTTTACTTCAACCTTAAAAATAATATCATAATCTCCATAAATCATAAAAACTTCCTTGACATGTTCCATCTTTTTTAATTTCTGATATATCACTTCAGTATCTGCCGAATCTGTAATCAGCAATATAAAAGCAAAGATTCTTTCATCTGTACTCATTTTGACCTATCTACTCCTAATTTTCCTAATATTCCTAATATTCCTAATCGTTCGGAATAACAATCATGAATTTACAATTTGGAGACTTATTTTGAAGCTTACATTCTAACTCTTGGGCAAAACAGTGCTTTCCTGTTATTTTCTCCACCAAACCTGCAAATAAACCAGCCTCAAATGAGCAAAATCCCTGTGATATATCAGTTGATGGAACTTCTATTTCTTTACATGTAGGACAATCTTCCAAATCAAAGGTAATATGCTCATCATTATATTCGTCGATTATCATCTTGCCTAAATGATATTTTTCTGAATAATTTTTTAATGTTTCAATTAAAATTGAAGTATCTACTATTGGAACCCCTCCGCTTTCTATTGTAGAACCCAATTCATGACCAACGAAATAATAAACGGCATCTAATTGATTCCCTAGAGCATAAAGCGCCCCAATTTTTAAATCACCAATGTTTTTCCCTTTTATCAGGAAAGATCTCATT
>JAUWOE010000261.1 GCA_030612265.1 Promethearchaeum sp. | reverse complement strand
AAGTTATCATTCCCTCAAATGCATCAATTTTTCATTTTGGTCGTAATATAATCCTGCCTCTTGTAAATCCTAATGATTTTGATGTTGAATGGTTAAATTCTATTTCTAGGATTAGGAAGCAAAATCATAAGATATATAAATATCATTTTAAAATAACTCGAGAGAAAAAAGGATTTTTTATAGAAGACACAGAAAGCAGGTGGGGAACCTGGTTGAACCGTACTCAGATTAAGGGCAAGGGGAGTATATCTGTGAAAAATGGCGATAAAATCGAACTAATGCTTTCAAAACCCAATATTAAAAATGTTTTTCCTTTTGTTATAAAATTTAATAGTGATTTCTAAAAAACATTAAAAAATTCTTGTAATTTCATCGATTGGAGAGTATTTTAATGGTTTAATCTCTCCAGTATCATATTTCACAGAAAATTTTCCAGGATTTTTTGTTAAAATCCCAATTTCTACAGCGAGAATATTATTTTTTTCTAAATATTGTATTATCTTGCCTACTTCTTCTTTTGGAACAGCCATAAGAAGTGCGCCTGATGCAATTAACCCAAAAGGATCCAAACCATAAAGTTTACAAAATTCTTCTGTACCTGAAATTAATGGTATTGCATCATAATCAATGATTGCCCCACAATTACTATTTTGAGCCATTTCAACTAATCCCTGGGCAAATCCCCCTTCAGTGGGATCATGCATTGCATGAACAGTAAAATTTCTATGAACTAATTGAGCTTCTTTAACAATACTTATTCCAGGAGAATTTAGGAGATTTTGACAATTTTTAATAAGTTGTAAATCAATATTATTTTGAATTAAGTCGCTCTCTTTTTCTTTTGAAATAATGTAAGCGCCTTCGATTGCAATTCCTTTGGTAAGGATCAGTGCATCTCCCGGTTTCCCTCCAAAAGTAGTTATTAATTCTTCTTTTTTAACCTCTCCCCACATCGTACCGCTAATAATGGGTCTATCCAACCCGATTGTAATTTCCGTATGACCTCCCGTTATTGTAATACCGTACTCATCACAAGCTTTTCGTATATCTGAAAAAATTTTATCTACCATTATTTCATCTGTCTTATTTTCTGGAAGAAGGATGGCCGCTTGAAATCCCATAGGTGTGGCACCCGATGTTACTATATCATTAGCGTTAATATTCACAACATAAGATCCTATAGAGTCTGAGGTAAATGTAACGGGATCGGATTTAGTAATTAAATATAGATCTCCCATATCAATGACTGCTACATCTTGACCAGTATGGGGCCCAAAAATGACTTTCCTTCCCGATTCAAGTTTTAAATTAGGTTTTAGATATTTTTCAATAATTTTATTCATAAAGGACATTGGGAGTTTTCCGGGGGGAAATCTTGGCATAACTTATATTATGCAATTTAATCATATAACATTTTTCGCACTGTTTGGATAATGTCTCTGTAGATTTTTTTTCCTCTGGGGATAATTCCATAATAAGTGAAAAACCCATGGATAGTTTGCAGATAATTTTTATATATCACTCGATTGCCCGCTTTAAGTAATTTTTTTGCATAACCATTGCCCTGATCTCGTAAAGGATCGTGACTTGCAGTCATTAGAAACGTTTTAGGTAATTCTGAAAGATCCTTATCATATATCGGTGAAAATTCGGGATTTTGAAAGTCTTTTGGATTAACTATATAGCATTTTCTAAATATCTCCAACATTTTTTTGCTTAAAACAAATCCCTCTTTAAATAGATCAAACGATTCATAATTAAATACTCCACTAACCCATGGATAAATAAGAATTTGTCCTGAAATTTCAAAATCTTTACGTTTTTTATTCCTTAATGTTACAAGAGTAGCTAAACCTCCCCCCGTACTAGCACCCATTACATATATTTTCTTTGCATTTCCATTTAATTCAGTGATATGATCATTAACCCATAATGCTGCTGAATAAGAATCTTCCAGTGCTGTAGGAAAGGGAAATTCTGGGGAGAGTCGATAATCAACTGATACAATAACTGCGTCCAAGTCCTTTGCTAATTTACGACATAAAGGATCTGAACTTTCAACACTCCCGAGTACGTATCCCCCACCATGATAAAAAATTATAACGGGAAAAGGTTCTGGTGATAAAGGTGTATAAATCCGAAGGCGGTAATTTTCACAGTATCTATCTACTACACTGCCTAATTTTGGAGTGTACCCATGAATTATTAATTTTAGTAGCCCTTTGCTGAGTTTCTTTTCGGAATCGCGAGCCAACATTAAGCTTTCCGGACTAATTGGTTCTTTAAGTGGATCCTTAAAGAATCTAAGGACTTTCTTGAAAAATTTAGGAAAAGAAACCTCAAATAATTCTAAACTGGAAGAATACAAATTTTTTGGCATGTAATTACCTCACAAATAGATTTCCACCATGTGTGTCCAATGCCACAACCAAAGGTCCAAAATTCTCGACTTCCAAAAACCAAGCAGCTTCAGGACCAAGTTCTTTCCACTCAACTGAAACGACTCTTTTTATAAATTTTGATACAATTGCCCCCACCCCTCCTGGAAATTGTAAATAAACTGCTGGTAATTCATGCCAGTTGACTCCATGCATACCACCTTTTCCAATAACAAATAATATATTTAAAATTTTGCATACATCATTTTGGTAAGGATTCATTCTTGCAGATGTAGTAGGACCTCCACTAATAATTTGAAACATTCCATCAGATTTCGTTTTAACTATTGGACCCATATGATAAATAGCAGAATTTTTAAGATCTCCAAAATTTTTGGGAAGAGGTTTGCCGTCTTTGATTAAACTTGTTATTTTTTTATGTACTTGATCCCTACCTGTGCAAATTAGACCAGAAATGTAGACAATATCCCCTACTTTAAGCTCATTTACTATTTCCTTTGATGTTGGAAGAGTTATATGATTTTTAAGATTATCATTCATAACCAACCAATTTTTGTACTTTATTGAATAAAATCCCATGCTTTTTTCATCCTTTTTTAAATTACTCTGATAAAATAATGCAATTTCACCTTATTATTATTTACTTTCTATTCACAAAGAGAGAGATTTATATTCGAAGTAATTTATTGATTTTAATTTCAGAAAGGGTTTCCTTTTTATTTTTCATTAGAACTATTTCTTCTTCTTGTAAATCGTAAACGAAATTTTATTGGGGGTAGGCTCTCGCAACTGTCTTAATTTCAACAAATCACCCTGTATTTGAAAGTTTCATTTTTTTACTGATCTTCATTACGAAGTGATTTAGGAATATTTATTTAAACGTCTCAATTTTTTTCTGATCTTTGCTATACGGTGATACGGGGTGCTTTAAATAGACGTTTCATTTTTTTAAGATGAAAAGTCTCATTTTTTTTGAACCTTTATAAATCAACCCAAAAAATGGTCTCATTTTTTTTATAGATCTTTTCGTTATGCTGTCATAAGGGGCTCTTTAAATAAAGGTCTCATTTTTTTAAGATGAAAAGTCTCAGTTTTTTATTGAACCTTTATAAACAAACCAAAAAAAGTGTCTCATTTTTTTTCAGAAGTTACAGGGATATACAGAGAAAAATCATTAGAAATTGGGGTATTAAGATCAAATTCTTTATTAAAATCAATAAACACTTTATTCTGATATATTAAGTTAAATACACTCGCTAAAATCTCATTTTTTTATATCTTTAATATTGTTCAATCGAACATTGTAGATTTTTCGTTCCGTAATTATCTGATAGGTCCACTTTAAATTGAGATCTTTTCAATATTGAAAGGAATTCGCCCGAATCTCATTTAAAGCAAAATTTTTCCTTTTTTGGTCCTTACGGTGAATTTACGTGAGATTCGGGCGATAACGGGATCATTGTTCTGTAAAGATGAGAATTCATAATTTTCGAGTATTTTCAAAATTAAATTGTCGGATTCATGGATAAGACGTTGAATTTGGTTTTTTGGGAGTGATTTTGGATCCGAACGGTATTGCATGGCTAATTCTGTGGGGCTTTTTTTGTAAAAATCGAGTAGACGGGCAATTTTTTCCGGATTGAAGAGTTGATCTTCGAGGCTGAGTGCGTAAATCCAGTTGTCCTTTTCATAATATTCGGGCGCTTTATCTTCGTTCCAGTGTTCAGTAGGGGGATAGTCAATCAATTCGTTATTAAAAAAATAATCTACTCCGCGATGTTTTATTTCAGGATCAAATGAAATACCTCTTCCTCCAAAATCCGAGGGATAAATATGAGGCAGTTCTCTTCGTAAGATTTCGAGGGGGTTGTTGGCGTTGTTAACCTCACTGTTGACGCAATCGTTCAAGAGCTCAATACCTTTGGTAGTGAGGCTGGCGAGAGCATAGAGGTTTTCGAATCTTGAAAAGTATTCAATGAGAATAGATTGAAGCGTGATTCGGTTGATGCCGTGTAGTGATGAGAATGATGTTTTGTGGAGAAATATATGGGGGGCTGATCTATCAAGGATGTTTAGATTGTTTACATCAAGCCCTTCAAATGAATCAATTTGGCAATCCATAAATGAGACACCTTCTAGAGTTTTAGGAATTCCTTTAAGGTTGTGAATATTGCAGTTCTCAAATCTAAAATATTTTAAGCGGGGTATTTCGGCAGTCAGAGTTTCGAGGTTTTGGATGATTGAATCATAAATCTCGATGTCTTCTAGCATTGGTAATTTATTAGGTAATCCTTTAAAAGAACGGAAATTCATTGGAACAGGAACATCACTATTAAGTCTGCGCCCGGTAATTCTTAAATGTTCTATTTTGGATAGTTTACTGGACAGACCTTCAAGATTTGTTATTTTTGGGGATTTTATAATCAACCAATTTTTGTACTTTATTGAATAAAATTCCATGGTTTTTCATCTTTTTTAATATTTTGATAAAATAATGCAATTCCACCTTTTTATTCCTTTCTTTTTGCTCGTTTACTAGATTATTAAATTAAAAAAAAATGAAAGAAGTGAAAAGAAAAAATTTACCTAAACCACGTATCAAATTTTCTCCCCATTTCTGCTTGTGATGCAGGATCATAGAATTGCCACCACCATCCCGATAACAATACAGCTTGACTGGGAGTATAGATGTAATATGTTTTCCAATCTCCATCTTGTTTAACTGGGGCCCATGCAAGATTTGACGATATCATATTTCCTGTGTGGTCGAATCCAAATGCCATCATTATATCTATGGCAATTTTTGGATCAATATTCCAATACAAAGGGGAACCGAGGGCAGGATCCGAGTGGGCAAATAAACTC
>JAUWOE010000277.1 GCA_030612265.1 Promethearchaeum sp. | reverse complement strand
CAGAAATAGGGAGCATTGTGCTATTCGTGGAGAAGTTATGTTTATTAAAAAATATGATAGACAGCCTGATTACGATAATATTGAAGAAATGAGAGAAACTTTAGAATTTGCGCAAAAAGAATTAGATGAACTAAGAACTCGTGTGTTAAATGAAAGTTTTCCCCCTGAAATGAAAGGAAAAATTGATGAGAATGAACTGATAATTCTAAGAAAGAATATTTTTGAAACATTTGGGGGAGATTTCGCTTTGGAGGATATGGAGAATATACTGGGAAACAAAATCCCCGCAATTCAAAGTGTTAGTTCAATTATCGCTTCAATTCAATCCCAAGAAGCAACAAAATTATTATTCTTGCTAGCAGGAAAATCCGTTGGTCCAATTATGGATCCACCTTATGTAAATTACAGTGGTATATATGGGATATTCGAACAAATTCCAATTTCCCGAAGTGATGACTGTGTAGGTTGCGGTAGTGGATTCAAACAAGGGCAGGAAAATATCGCGGTTGTTGTGCCTAATGATGCAACTGTTGGGGAACTTTTCAAAGCCATTAGAGAAATCAATAATAGAATAAATGATACAAACTGGATTATAACAAATCCGCTAACGAAACAATTCATCTTCAATCCTTTGTTCGAACGGGGAAGAACGCAAAATAGAAAATTAGTTGAATTTAACCTTAAAAATCTTGACGAAGTAGTTTTAACAACTTTTGGAAAAGATCAAGGAGAATCTGAAATAAAACAGTTCAATATTATTATCCATATGATTTGAGATTATTTTTTTCTATTCCTAATATTATTCTTATTTTTCTTTTTCTTCTAACTTGGTTTGTAAATAACAGATTGCTTGTTGCGATAGAGAATTCATATTTATCAGTAACTCATCTTCATCTTGATAATCAATAACTTTGATGACTTCCTCCATTTTACCGGAATCAGGAAATAGAACCTTTAATTGGTTTGGGGCTTGTTGAAAGAATTCTCGATTGATATAATTATTTTCTTTGTCCGGATTAAGCGCAAAATATATCATGTCTAGTTCCACTAGATTATTAAAAAAATGGGAACCTAAACTGATATCTGGAACAAGTCCCTCATGCATTTCAGCAATTTCTCCAATTACATTCACATTATTTATCTCAGCGAATGTTGTCGGTATCCCTAAGCTAGGTGAACTCGTTCCCCATCTTCCAGGACCCATAAGGAGAATTTTTTTTCTGGTTGAAGATTCATGATGATTGATTTGACCCACCAGACGCGCTACAGCATGTCGATCTCGCATATTTAAACGACCATATACCGAAGGGACAATATATATTAAACGTGTTATGAATGTAGCTACGGAAGTCCCAATAACAGGTCCATTGGTTTTAAACACTATTAAATCTTGTTTAATTTTACCAGGATCTTCAACATCTTGAACTTCATATTTTATCTGCCATGGTCTACATTGAAGAAGATTAATGGTATAATCGTCTTCAAAGAAATTCACAGCAAATTCAATATCAACTGGAATTTGGTAAGCATTTTGCAATGTATCCAGCATCTTACTCATATCATCCGCAAATGTGGTACTGCTTAAGAGATTTTCAAAAGTAAGAATCCATGTTGGGATAACCTCCCTATTATGATCCCTCATCCGTTGTTCAACCTCATCATCTCGACTAGCATATAATTCTAGTGGAAATTCTTCGATATTCTCCACCACATTCTTAAATTGGTGTGTTATAAATACGTTTTCTTTAAGATCAAGAACATCCACATATTTTTGTGAAAATTTTCGGATTTCATCGGTATTATGTTCAGTTCGTAATTTAATAGATTTTAAAGCAACTAATCTCGTAAAATCACTATCCGTACGATCAACAGCGCGGGTTCCCAATCCAAAAACTAAACGTAAAAAGCCTGCCTTAGGATCAATATTCTTATCCCATACATAAGGATTAAATGAAAAACCAGTCCCTGCTGCTTGTGGAAAGAAATTATCTCTATATATACAGCCAGATACTCTCTGAACTAAAAGTGCCATTTGCTCATCAGATTCAAGTAAACCTCGACTTTTCCTATAGGTAAGTGCATCCTCACCAATTGTACTAGTATAAACTCGTTGCACCGCCTTAATAAAATTAACAAGCCTTTCTTCAGGAGTGCCTTGATTAGCTAAGAAAACGCTCTCATATTTTCCTGAAAATGAGTTTCCGTATGCATCTTCTTGTAATGAACTGGATCTGACAATTATTGGTGATTGCCCATAATAATCCAACATTCTTTTAAATTGAGTAATAATATAATCTGGAAATGTGCCCGTTAGAATTTTCCGCCGTGCTTCCTCAATACCCTCCATAAAAGTTGAAGGATCAGTGACTTTACGGCGTATCCACCAACAATTATTTTTAACTAAATAGGTATAATATACTTCTGCCCCAACGTAAAAAGAATCTTGAACTTCAAGGCGTTTATCCCAATAAGGATCCGATTTACGTAAAATTGCTTGAGCGAGTAACATTCCAACAGATTTCCCGCCAATCAATCCTGATCCAATCATTCTTTGACCTATTTCTAGAATATCCGCTAAATCAAAATATTTTATAGCTAAAATAAATAGTAAATCATCTCGCACAACTGCCATCTTTATCAAATGATTTTTTAAATTCTCCCCTCTAATTGGTGAAATTTCACCCAAAAGGATTCCTTCGACAGTTTCCTTAGCTGAATCAAATGTTAAATTCCAGACATCATGCTGTTTTTTACCAATATTTATCCAATGTTGCATTGAAGAAAGAGTTTGAGCTATTGTCGAACTATTTTTAACTGTTACAAATTCATCAACCCCATTTTTTGATTCCCACTTAAATAACATATATAAAGTCGGAGAATATCGTTCAAATACCTTTAAAGGATGAATATAGAGAAAACCTTCATTTCTATAAATATCCAAAACCACTTGGGCTGTATCCTGAATATCTTTAATCACTTTTGTATCATGCTTATGACGGATTAAAGCAAAATATGCTACAGTGTCGAAATTATAAAGATACGGACATGTTAACATAAAAAAGTTCCCGAGCATAACATCAGAATACCAATCTGCTATGAGATCTGATAGACAATCAAATACATAACAAGCACCAATTCCAATTTTTTCAATAGTTTTGATGATTTGGGAAAGAAATTTCTCAAAACCTCTTTCAGGTCTTAATTCAATTATGGTCGCGTGAACATCATTCGGAATTAAGAATTCATGTTGAGCAAAACGAAAATATACAAGCGGTTTATCTTCCTTGTTAAGATTTCGGACAAATTTATGAACAAAAGGGATATATTCATCAAGATCATCAACCTGAAGCACTACATTATCGCCCGGCAGAATTCCTTGTAGAACATCATCTAAATTTTTCATTCCCGAGCTAAATTCTAAATTTGGTTTTGGCATATACGAGTTTATTTTTATTTCGTGGATTAAAAAATTTTCATTTTCATTTTCATTTTCATTTCCTTATTTTACATTTCCTTATTTTTCTAATTTTCTTTTTTGTGTTATGGTAAAAATTAGAACAAGTTTTGATCCATAATCTCAATATTTCAATGTTTTTCCCATTTTTTTTCCACAAAATTCCGAAATATTTTAGAAGGAATCGAAATTTTTTGCAAATATCAATGTTCGGATTAAATATGAAAATTTTGAAATTTGTATTTTATTCGGATTGGTAGTGAAATTATAATGACTGATTACGTCGAACGTGTTTATCATTCTGTTATTAAGAAAAATCGTGGTGAATTAGAGTTTCACCAAGCCGTTAAAGAAGTTCTCGAAAGCCTCAAACCAGTATTTGAGAAAAGTGGAACTTATGAAAAACAAAAGGTTTTAGAACGCTTAGTTGAACCTGAAAGACAGATAATCTTTCGTGTCCCATGGGTTGATGATAATGGAGAAATCCAAGTAAATCGTGGGTTCCGAGTTCAATTCAATTCTGCCATTGGGCCTTATAAAGGCGGACTCCGATTTCATCCAAGCGTATATATAGGAATCGTTAAATTCCTCGGATTTGAACAAATTTTCAAAAATTCGCTCACCGGTCTCCCAATGGGTGGCGGTAAAGGCGGAAGTGACTTTGATCCTAAAGGAAAGAGCGACTTTGAAGTAATGAGATTCTGCCAAAGCTTCATGACTGAATTATACCGACATATTGGTGCCCGAGTAGACGTCCCAGCTGGAGATATTGGTGTTGGTGGTCGTGAAATTGGATACCTATATGGGCAATACAAGAAAATTACCCAGAGCTTTGAAGGTGTTCTCACAGGAAAAGGCATAGAATACGGCGGATCTTTAGTTAGACCAGAAGCTACTGGATACGGAGCGACTTACTTCGCTGAAGAAATGCTAAAGGTCAAGAATGATACCTTTAAAGACAAGATCGTTGCGATCTCTGGCTCTGGTAATGTAGCCCAGTATGCTACTGAAAAAGTTACCGAGTTGGGTGGAAAAGTAGTTACCCTTTCTGATTCAAGCGGTTATATCTATGATCCAGATGGTATTAAAGGAGAAAAATACGAATTCTTCTTAGATCT
>JAUWOE010000023.1 GCA_030612265.1 Promethearchaeum sp. | reverse complement strand
AATGAACAGCTGAAGTTATCTTTCATGCTTAGAAGTAAAAGATTTATCTTATGAATTCAAGAAAAAAATGAAAGAAGCATAGAATTAAGTCGAAGCCCCATTCTTATCATGTCAGTGATCTATTATTAAATGATCATTGCCTTTATCTTAACTTTTTTAAGTTTATTTTTTTACTATGTTGTTAAATCTATTTAGAATTGTTGTTAAGTCTATTTAGAATGGTAGAACTATATAAGGTTCTTCATATATTCTTCCTATTTATTTTATATAGGTTAATATCATATTTAGCTGGATAAATGCAAAATACTTCAACTATTCTCAAATATATTGGAATCAATATTGGATCTGTGTCGGTTAATGTTGTTGTTTCAGATGATTTTGGAACTATTTCATGCGTAAAAAAACCGCATTTAGGTAACCCGCAGAGAATATTAAATGAGATTCTTGATCCGTACAAAAATAAAGAAAAAATCTTCTATGGAGTCTCTGGTACTTTTGGAGATATTACTGAAATAAATTCTATTGAAAGAGCTCTCGCATCCATAGAAGAAAAGTATGATGTTATTCTATCCCTTGGCGGAGAATCTTTCATATTATATGTGTTAGATTCAAAAGGGCATATCCTCAACATTCTTTCTCAAGATAAATGTGCTGCCGGTAGCGGAGAATTTTTCATGCAGCAGATTGAAAGATTAAACCTTCCTCTGGATGAAGCGATTGCCCTTGCAGAAAAAGGAAAAGATATCCAAATAGCTTCGCGCTGTTCAGTTCATTGTAAATCCGATATAACTCATAAATTGAATAAAGGTGAAGCATCAATCGAAGATGTTCTAAGCTCATTAGTTTCCAATATGATCAATAAAGGGATAGGACTTATTTATAAATCTCGAGTTAAACCAAAAAAAATTCTTGTAATTGGCGGGCTTTCACTTAATAAGGTTGTTTTTCAGAAATTGCGTAAGGCTTTACGTGAAGTACAGGTTGATAAAAACGAATATAGTCACGTTTTTGAAGCGTTTGGAACTTCGTTATTAGTCCAAGACCATCCAGAATACAAAACTCCAAAATTAATTACTAAAAAAACATTTTCCATGCTCCCTTCATTACAAGATTTTAAAAATTTGGTTAAAATAATGGAGAAACCTGGTGTCAATGAAATTTTAGAACCTCCATCTTCGTATATCTTAGGTATTGATGTCGGTTCAACAACGACCAAAGCGGTTTTATTGCACCCGGTGAATAATGCGATAATTGCTTCCTATTATGGTCGAACAAATGGAAATCCAATAGAAGCTTCAAGATCATGCTTAAATGAAATTATCAAGCAAGCGGGTGATGTAAAAATCAATTTGATTGGAGTAACTGGCTCAGGAAGACAGGTCGTGGCCGCTTATTTGGGAACTC
This sequence comes from Promethearchaeum sp., assembly GCA_030612265.1. Taxonomy (GTDB): domain Archaea; phylum Asgardarchaeota; class Lokiarchaeia; order Sigyniarchaeales; family Promethearchaeaceae; genus Promethearchaeum. The sequence goes on along the minus strand of JAUWOE010000023.1, from coordinate 24,588 downwards.
CCGCAGTATATAATGAAATTTCTGCCCATTCAATTGGAGCAGCATATTTTGATTCAGAAGTAGATACAATCTTTGAAATAGGAGGTCAAGATTCAAAATATATGCTCTTGCAGAATGGCGTCCCCGTTGATTATGCTATGAATGCATCATGTTCTGCTGGAACAGGAAGTTTCCTTGAAGAAAGCGCCAAATGTGATTTAGACATCCAAGTATATGATATTAGTGATATTGCATTAAAAGCACCAAAATCAGTGAGATTTAAAGCAGATTGCGCAGCTTTTATCAATTCAGACATTCGTACTGCCCTTCAAGAAGGTTATTCTAAACAGAATATTATTGGTGGACTTGTTTATTCTATTGTAAATAACTATTTAAATAAAGTAAAGGGATCTAGACCAATTGGAAATAAAATTTTCTTTCAAGGGGGAGTTGCAAAGAATTTTGCAATAGGTTATGCATTTGCTCAAGTAACTGGAAGAGAGATAATAATTCCTCCTTTTCCTGAATTAATGGGTGCATTTGGAATTGCTTTAATAGCTAAATCGAAGTTTGAAAAAAGAGAAATATCTTCAACGCCAACCTCTACATCATTAAAATCATTAATTGAACCATCACTACAACATCTTGGTCATTTTACTTGTAAAGCATGTGAGAATTTCTGCCGTATCGAGAATTATGCCGTTAGAAATCGAAAATTCCCCTTTGGAGGAAAATGCACAAAATACGAACATTTTTGGAAAGGTAGCAAAACTACATCGGAAAAAAATGATTATGTAGCATTTCGCAATGATTTAATGCTTCCAAATAAAGTATCAATACAAAAGAATAAGAGATTGAATGAAAAAAATAAAATTGGAATACCAAGAGCATTATTAACTCATAGTTTATTCCCGCTCTTCTCCACATTTTTCAAAGAAATTGGATATGAAGTAATACTATCCGATATCGAACCGGATGTTGAACTATTACCAAATGCCCCATTTTGTTATCCTGTTCAAATTTTACATGGTGCAGTTGCCAATTTGATTAAACAGAATATTTCTTTGATCTTCCTACCACACATTTACCGTTTAAAGAAAGGTGAAGGTTGGTTTGATTCGACATTTTGCCCAATTTCTCAATCTACTCCATATTTAATATCTCCAATCTTCGAAAATATAGAATTTTTAAAACCGGAACTTGATTTCTCAGAGGGATATGAAGAAAGTCAAGAATTAATAAAAATGGCCACGGAAAAATTATACATCCCAAATAAATTGAGTGTGGCAGCTTATAGTAAAGCGGTCCGCCATCAGAATAATGTTGAATCTCAGTTTATTAGAAAAGGAAGGGAAATTCTAAGAAAATTAACTAAATCGAATGAAACGGGGATTATTGTAGTAGGTAGAAGTTATAATGTTTTTCCTAAAGAAACTTCGCAATCTATTCCCAAAAAATTAACTAGTATGGGTGTCACGGTGATACCGTTCGATTTCTTAGAAAAAAAATCAGAAACGACTTATCCATGGTTCTTTGCAAATTATGTCCAAGAAGCTGTTGAACTAGTTAAAAAGCACGATAATCTATTTTTACTTTACATCAATAGTTATAGCTGCACGGTTGATGCATTTGTTCAAAATTATGCGAGAACAGAAATGAAATCTAAGCCATATTTATTCATGGAATTGGACGCTCATATGGCAGATGCAGGAACACAAACACGTTTGGAAGCATTCTTAGAAATTATTAAAAATTACCGCCAATCTCTACAGAAAACATCAACTTCAGAGTTCCACTTGGCAAAAGTTGAAAAGGAAAATGGAAAAGCAGTGATTACAACTTCATCTGGTGAAAAAATGGATATTAAAGATTCTCGTGTTAAAATATCCCTTTTCCCATTCTCAACTTTCCATACAGAACTAATGGAGAAATTCTTCACAAGAGTTGGGTTTAATGTGGGACATACAGGGGATATAAAATTGGAATATACAGTAGAAGGATTAAAGTATTGTTCAGGAAAAGAATGTATTCCCCTGCCAGCGGTTTTGGGTCATATTATATCTTTAGTAAAAAATCGAAATCCGGGAGAAATTATAGGGTATTTTATGTTGCGTGGAGGTTCCCCCTGTGTTGTTTTTAGCTATTTACAATATATAAAGCAATTCTTAATAAAAAATCAAATCAATGATGTTTTTATTTTTTGTTTTGATAAATATAATGATTTTATGGGAATTAATATATTAGAAATTGTTCAAAACGCTCCAAAAATAATAGTTTTAGGGGATATAATGAATGAAATAGAAAGCGCACTTGAAGTAGTCGGAAAAGAGGATGCTCTTGAAAAATTTCATTCATATTGGAAAACTTTCATGAAAAATTTTAACGATATCCCAGATTTAAATCGAGAAATGAATAATCTAATAGAAAAAATTAAGAATCTTCCTTTAATCGGTTCTCCTCAAATGTTTCCTAAAGTTTGCTTAGCAGGAGATTTCTTTGTTAGGTTTTCCCCATTTTTCCTTCGAGAACTTAAATCGATATACACTAAAAATAAAATTATTGTTAAATCCTCAGAGTTATTCGAACTTTTCACATATGGTATACCTTTTGGGAACATGGTTAGTTATAAAGTCCGAGATCAATATATACAAAAGATACGAACAAAATTTCATGGTAAAAATCGGATCTGGAATGATTTTTCTTTTGGTTTTTATGCAAGTCAACTTGCATATTGGTGGATGATTCAAATTGAAAAAAGGATACGCAAAAAATTTGAGAAAACTGGTCTTCTCTATTCCAAACCAACTGACATCATGAAAATTGTTAAAAAAGCCGAACCTTTAATCAATCCAATGATTTTTTGTGAAGCAATTTTAAATGTTGGGAAAGGTATTGAAATATTAGACGATCGAGAATTTAATGGTCTCATCCTTATAGGCCCGCAATATTGTTTACCATATCGAATATCTCAAGCAATTCTTCAACCGATCTTTATCGAGAGTAAATACCCATTTTTAGTATTTGACGCTGAAATAACTGCGATGTCTCCGAATATGAAAAGATTAATTTCTGCTAATATCGAACAAATCAACCGCAGATTTAAGAAAATAGTGCCAGTATTATCAGAAGAACAAGTTAAAATTGAAGGAAAAAAGGTATTTATGTTTTAAACAGAAATAAATTCTATTTCCCAATTGCCATACCCATAGGATCCAGTTCTCTTAATAGTTTAACTTCTTCACGTGTAGGAATCGGGGTTGTAGGAACATTATTTGGAATGTTAATGTCAAAACCACAATTATTACGGATATCCTCAATAGAAACTCCTGGATGAACTGTCTCTAATTTCATTATCTTGGTGGTTTCATCAAATCCATAGACTCCGAGCTGTGTGATTACTTTTATCGGTCCACTATTAGCAGGAAGTCCGGCTTTTTCTCGAGCTCCAGGCCCATCTAAATATCCAGGGCTTGTTATGAAAGTCACCTTCTCAACAAAATTACGTTTACTTTGTCGGATAATAATGATAAAACTATGACTTAAAGATGCAACATCATTACCACCACCCGAACCAGGTAATCTAACTTTAGGTTTCTCCCAAGACTCTCCAATATATGTTGTATTTAGATTTCCATATTTATCTAACTCAGCACCGCCAAGAAAACCATAATCGGTCCATCCAGCTTGCGAGAAACTCATATTATCATGCATTGTACTGATTGAGATCGCGCGATATCCTGTCCTTGAATCACCTACAGATATCGGGAGAGTTTTCATTTGGGGACCAATTGAACCTGCTTCAAAAATGAGTAATAAATTAGGCGCATGAGTCCGTTGAGCAAACATTGCCGCAATCATAGGAAGCCCCGTTCCTACAAATACCGATTTATTATCTTTTAGAACTTTTCCAGCTGTTACAGCCATTAAATGGGTTGCCGTATAGAAATTACCGTTTTGGGCCATGTTATTTTCCTCCTTTCTTTCCAAGCTTTTTATCTAACCAAGGCGCCTTTAAATCTGCTCGATAATGCTCTAATTCATACAAATACTTCATTTTCTCTTCTCCCCCATTTAACTCTAAATATTCTTCGAAATTTGAAACACCAAAAACATATTTATCCAACCATTGTTGCAAACCCTCATCAGTTTTTGACATATCCAGCCATTCACTTATTGCAACTTCATCAAAATAATATTGTCCGGGCATATTGCAAGGATGAGAACCATATTTTACCTCCACAACTGCATCTACAAAAAATCCAGGAATCAACGTTTTCCAAGGTTTCTCTCTGATTTCTTCATTATCAATAATCTTTTCTGTAGTAACTATTAATGTCCGAGCAGCTCGTGCTAATTCAAAATCCTCAACCACATATCCATCATATTGACAATTCCCATATTTATCAGATCGCGGGACATGAATAAAAACAATATCAGGATTACACGATGGAACCAAACAAATCGGCTTCTTTGTCCAAGGATCCTCAACAACTTTTGCAGAAGATTTTCGAAATGTATCAGACCCAAGCATAGTTCGCGTCGGAATAAATGGGACTCCCATCATTCCGCCCAAAAAACGCCATTGATGACCAGCATTACTTATTTCAGAAATAACTTTAACTCGACCAGATTCGACAGCATTTCGACCGCATTTAGAAAGGCCCCTCATTTCATGACCAAAGCAATAGGCAACCTCGATCTTACTAAGAATTCCCCCTCCGATCATAACATCTATGTCGTGCACACCAGTTTTACCCAGCATTGTAAGGTTTCGCTTTTTTTGTCTAACCATTTCGAATATTCCAGCCATGCTCACACGGATATGCCCAAAACCACCCATGGCAATTACGTCACCATCATTAACATATTTTGAAACTGCATCTGGCAAGGACATCCTTTTATCTACTATAGCACGGGATCTTTTAGCCATCCATGCTCGGTTTTCATCGGGATCATGCCAACCTACTAGTTCCCCAGTTCCTTCTTTTAGAATTTTCATTAATAATCACAATAATAATTATTGTTTTTATTGAAATCTATTTTATTTTGAATTAAAATTTTTAGAAAATATCTCAAATAAATAATTGAGGATTAAAAAAGGATGAAAAAATCAGAAATAGTAAAACCCAAATTCTAATGAGATTTTGTAAGTGGAAGTGTAATATAAAATATTGTCCCGTGATCTACCTGGCTTTCTACGTTGATGGAACCTTCAAATTTGTTGGTGATGATATTGTATACCATTGAGAGCCCTAAACCCCTTCCTTTGACCTTTTTAAGCCCAGTTCCCATTTTTGTGGTGAAAAATGGTATGAAAATCTGTTTTAAATTCTTATCTGTAATTCCTAATCCCGAATCCATGAAATTAACAACTATATGCGAATCTGCTTGTTCACCCTCTGGTATAGAAACATCAACTTTAATAAAATCGAGCGTTGTGGCGCCATTTTTTTTCTCTTCAATAGCATGGATCGAATTTGTTCCTAGGTTTAATAAAACTTGATTAAACTCGACAGGATTACCCTTTATGAAATATTGATTTTTGGGAATTAAATTTTCTTTTTGAATAAGTCTATTGGTCGTATTTTTCATGAATTTTATTACCTCATCAACCACAACAGATAAATCGAAAATTTCCGCTTTTTCTACAATTGTATCTTGTGAAGAAAATTCTTGTAACTGTTTTATTATAGATTTTGCTCGTTTACTCGCTGTTGAAACATCATTTATTATTTGATTGTGTTCTTCTGACAAATTTTCTGAATCCATTTGAAGTAAAGAAACATTTCCTAAAATTACTGCTAAAATATTATTAAAATCATGAGCAATACCAGCAGCAAAGTTACCGATATAGTCCATTCTTTGCCTTATTTCCAATTCGGCCTCAATATTCTTTTGATGGGTAAGGTCTGATAATGCTCCAATAACTTTAAGGGGGTTATCGGAAGAATCACGGAAAAATTTTACTGAATTATGCCAGATCCTAATTTTACCATCTTTTCTAATAATTCTAAAATCAAAATCAGCATTTATCTTAGTTTTACCAGCAAAATCTGATTCTTCTTTTACTCTTTCGAGATCATCTGGATGTATAAATTTAAGAAAATCAGTCATCCTCTTTGGGATTTCATCTTCACTTATTTTTAAATGCTCAGCAATATCTCCAAACCAATTAACTGAATGCTTCAATACATCGTACTCAAAAATAATATCAGACACGTTTTCAGCAACAGTTCGAAAACGTTCCTCTGATACTTTAAGTGCTTCTTCAAATCTATGTTTTTGTGTTATATCAGATATTGCACAAATAGCTTTTTGCGGAATACCATGGAGATCTCTAACAATTTTAGTAGTATCATGGCAAAATATAATATCTCCATTCTTACGAACCATTCTATACTCAAAATCTATTTTATCTTCTTTAGATCCTACGAACTTCAACATTTCTTTTTCCACTTTTAAACTATCTTCTTCATGAATGAAATCATAGAACTTTCTAGGGTGTTTGTTTAATTCTTTCTCAGTTATTCCAAGTAAAGATTCAATATCACCAAAGGTTTTCACTTTTTTATCAGTATAATCGTATTCATAAATCAAATCACTGCTATTTTCAGCAACAATACGAAATCTGCTCTCGGATTGCTGTAGAATTTGTTCAAATTTGTAATTTTCAGTGATGTCTGAAATGGCTCCAATAATTTTAATAGGTCTTCCTGTTGTAGGATCTCGGATAGCTCTAATAACATCACGAATATAACGAACTTCACGGTCCTTTTTTATAATGCGATACTCAATTATTTTTCGATCTTCTTTAGAATTTGCTAAATCATATATTTGCTGGCGAATTTTCCTTTGATCTGATGGATGTAAGCGTGAAATTACTTCATCTAAAGTTTTTGGTATTTCATTAGATTTTACACCAAAGAAATTTTCTACATCTCCGAACCAAGCCAGATTATTTTCATTAATAGCATATTGATAAATTAGATCTGAGCTATTTTCTGCAACAATGCGAAATCTTTCTTCAGATTCACGTAAAGCTTTTTCAATAATGTGCTTTTCTGTAATATCAGAAAGTGCCCCAATTACTTTAATATGCTTACCTGTTGTTAGATCCCGTATAACCATAATTGAATCATGACAGAAACGGATACTTCCATCCTTTATTTTAATTCTATATTCAAGATCCAATCGATTGTGTTTAGAGGCTAGAAAATTTGCCATTGCAGCCTTAACTTCATCACGATCCTCTTCAATTATGAACTCATAACTTTGCTCAGGAGGGATTGGAATATCTCTAGGTGATACTCCGAAAAATTTAGCAGCTTCTCCAAACATACTTATTTCTTTGGTCTCATAATTATATTCATAAATAACATCACTTGAATTTTGAGCTATAATCCTAAATCTTTCTTCAGATTCACGTAGCGCTTGCTCTATTGCATATTTCTCTGTGATATCGTTTAAAACACCTATAATTTTTAATGGCTCACTTGCTTCATTCCGCAATATCTCTATTGAACCTAGCCATAGTCTCTCAATTTCATCCTTTGGAATTATTCGATATTGGAAAAAACCATGTTTTCGGCGTTTGTTACTCAATATCTTTTTTATTTCATTTTTGATACGTTCTTGATCGTCTGAGTGTATATATTTTAATAATTCATCAAAATCTCTTGGAATTTCTTCTTTCGAGATTTTTAACAGAACTTCAAGTTCCCCAAACCAAATAAATTTCTTTTCTGCTACATTGTATTCAAAAATTATATCAGATACATTTTGAGCTGCAATTTTAAAGCGTTCTTCAGATTCACGCAGCTCCTGTTCAATTTCAATCTGATCTGTTATGTCAAAAATAAAACCATAATAATAAATCGTGTTGCCTTTAGAATCTAACTCATCCCAAGTGTGATCAAAAACCCATCTAATCTCCCCAGCTTTCGTAATAATTCGATATTTCTGCAGAAAGGATTTGGTGCCATCTTTTAGATGCTTTTGGGATTCTGCTCGAATTTTAGTTAAATCATCAGGATGGACAAGATCACTAAAAACCATTCGATTGGCCAGAAAATCTTCTTGAGAAAATCCAAATTGGGAGATGTTTTCAGATACATATAAAACCGGCTCATTGGGAATAGGATTCCAAATGAAAATAATAAGTGGGGAATGGTTAATGAAGCTTTCGAAGTTTAAAATATCCGATTTCATATACAATATTTTTATAAGTTTCTATACGTAAAGATTTTTTCAAGATAAATTTCGGATATTTCTTAATGAAATTGAAATGAGTTTCTAAAAAATTAATTGATTAAGATTTTATTTATGTTTAGATGAAACGTGTTAGTATATCTCCCAATATTAACGAACCACTACGAGTTTCTGGAGGGTTAGTGGGAACGTAAAGATCCCACCCCTTTCTAACAATCTCATTTGGTTCATTCCCTAAATTCATTGTCTGACCATAATTATCCCAACGTTTCCTTATTATTGTTCCTCTTTCCTCCAAACGGTTTAAAACTTGCATTAGGGTAGAAGGGTCAACCTTATTGTCAAAAATATCAATTAGTCTCTGAAAATCAATGGAACCAACCTCACATATAAGAGATTTGATTACGGAACTTAGACGGTTTAAGGTGTTTCCTTCCAACTTTATTGGAATTTTATGTTTAATTTCAAAAAATCTATCTAAAGTTTGCCGAATCAATGTCGTTCTAGAAAAAAAGCGTTCCTTTCTATAATCATCCCATATTTTCAGAGTGTTTTTGCTTAATCTTAAAGAAACTTTTATCAATTGTAATGAATTAGAGATATTTACCATATCTTTGCTGTTTTTTTTTTCAATTTTTAGAAGTTGCCTGTATTTACGGCTTTTTTTAACCGCATCTATAGCTTTTTCATTATCATAATCTTCTTTCAAAGGTTCTAAAGATAAAAATCGATTAACTTTCGAAAGTAAAAATCTCGATTGACTTATCCTTATATTTATAGAGTAATTCTTCCAAAGATATATTTCGGATGGAAGAAGTTTAAAAGATATTATCCGAGGACTTTCTATTTTTTCCATTTTGATCAATATCAATAAATATTATAAGTTTTTATGTAAAATATTCTCAATATAGTACTAGTACTACAAAATTATTAAATCGATCCTTAATTCACAAAACCAAGATTTCAGATAAGAATCAGAAAAAAAAAAGTTCGCTAATTTTTCTTCTTCTGACCTTTGTAGGAATTTTCAAAAAAAAAAAAGTTAGTGAAAATCATGGCAAAAGATAAAGAACACATGAATTTAGTCATTATTGGGCACATCGATAACGGTAAAAGTACGATGATGGGTCATTTACTCATTGCGACGGGTGCAGTTACGGAACGTGAAGCTCGAGAAATGGAAAAAATGGCTAAAGACCTAGACCGCGAATCTTGGAAATTTGCTTATTTCCTCGACAAACTTGCCGAAGAAAGAAAAAGAGGTATTACAATTGACCTCGCATTTCGTAAATTCGAAACAAAATCAAAATACTTCACAATCATTGACGCACCGGGACATCAAGATTTCGTTAAAAATATGATTACCGGCGCTTCTCAAGCAGATGCTGCAATTTTAGTATTTTCTGCAAAAACCAGTGAATTTGCTGCAGCTATTTCTGATAATGGTCAAGGTCGTGAACACGCATTCTTAGCTCGAACATTAGGTGTAAAGAAAATCATCCTCGCAATTAATAAAATGGATGACGCAAGTGTAAATTACGCTGAAGGACGTTATAATGAAGTGAAAGATGAAGTTGAAAAGCTCTTAAAAGTTGTAGGGTATAATACTGACCAAGACGTAGTATTTTTACCGGTTAGTGCATTTGTCGGTGATAATTTAGCCAAAAAATCTGATAATCTGAAATGGTTCAAGGGTCCAACCCTCGTAGATGCATTAGACGATCTTCCAGTACCATCCAAACCAACAGGTAAACCTTTAAGATTACCAGTCCAAGATGTTTATAAAATCAAAGGTTCTGGTGTTGTTCCAGTAGGTAAAATTGAAACAGGAATGTTGAAGGTAGGTATGAAAGTGAATGTTGCACCAACTGAATTTGAAGGTGAATTACGCTCAATCGAAATGCACCATGAAGCAATGCAAGAAGCAGGTCCTGGAGACAATGTTGGATTTAACATTCGTGGAATAACCATGAAAGATGTTTACCGTGGTTGTGTTGTTGCTGAAGCAGCTAAGCCGTGCACCGTAGTTTCACCAAAAGGTATGATTACCACTCAAGTTATTGTAATCTGGCATCCTACAGCAGTCGCAATTGGTTATTGCCCAGTAGTTCATTCACACACAGCTCAGATAGCATGTAAGTTTATGGAATTAACAAAAAAGATGGATCCAAAGACAGGTCAAGTAAGCGAAGATAATCCTCAATTCTTGAAGAAGGGCGATGCAGCTGTAGTAAAGATTCAACCTATTAAGAAATTTCCACTTGAACGATACAAAGATTTCCCAGAATTGGGTCGAATTGCAATTCGTGATATGGGTAGAACCGTTTCTGTCGGTGTTGTGTTAGATTTAACCAAGTAAGAACGATTATTTTTAAGATATTAATTTATCTAATTTTTTTTTTTAATTCTCTTAATTATTTCTCGAAAAATATAGCGTTTTCATATCATTCCTTTAATTATTAGATATTCTTTGATTTTTCACTTCTTTTTACCACAAGATTTTTATTAACAAAATACATATTTGGAGTGCTAACACAGTTAATTTGGTGAAATTATGAATGAATTACACTTTTTAAAACGTAAATTGGGGGTTATTGGAATTTTAACAATGTTTATTTTTTCAATACTTTCAGTTTCTGGGTTGATTACATTTAATTCAATTACTCAATTCAATTCGAGTAATCGTACCTATAATGATACTGAGAATATAAAATTTTCTAATGAATTAAATTCGATTTATCCTGTAATTGAAAATCCTAATCAAGATGAATTTTTTCCAAATAAGCAATCAAATGTATTTTTCCTTGGATATAATGATAATAAGCTAAATTTTAAAGTTTCAATTCCAGACATAAAAATTGAAGACTGCATTGTTGGAAAGGAAAAAAATTTATATCAGAGAGTAAAAATTGATGGAGAAGGATATTACGAACAATCAGGGTATCCGAGGATTCCCTTTGAATCAATGAAGATTCTCATTCCATTAGGAAAAGGTGTTGAAAGTGTTCAAGTGATCAAAGGAGAACAAGTTACATTGGAAGGAAATTATAAAATTGAACCGGTTCAGATGCAAAATCCGATAGGTTCAAAGGAATTGCAAAAATTTTCGTTGAATGAAGAGATATATAATTCAGATGATATTTTTCCAAAAAATGATTATTTAAAAGTTGGTTCATATTATTACAGGGGATACCAAATCCTCTTTTTGAATATATTTCCTGTACAATATGTTCCAAAGACAGGGGTAATTTCTTATTACAAGGATTTAGAAATATCCGTTAATTTGAAAGATACAAATGAAATAAATCCTCTTTTTAGAGAAAATAAAAAGGAAAAGGATCAAAATTATTTGAGGCAAATTGTAAATAATCCTCAAATTATAAGCACAAATTCACTGCCATTAATTGAAAATAATGTAAAAAGTGCAAATTACAGCCCTCTAATCGACTCTACACTATCCTATGATTATGTCATAATTACAAGTGAAGATTTAAATAGCTCTTCAGGAACTTATACTTTTCAGGACCTTGTTGATTTAAAAAAAGCACAAAATATTAACACAACAATAGTTACTGTGGAAAGTATAAATACTAATTATTCAGGAGATGATCTTCAAGAAAAAATTCGTAATTTCATAAAAGATGCTTATCTTAATTGGGGAATCGAGTATGTTCTATTGGGTGGTGATGCTGATGGAGAGAATTTAGGTGGAGAAAGTGAAAATGCAATAATCCCTTCACGCGGATTTTATGTTAATTTCGCAGACGTCTTTATTGATGAGAATATTCCTTCAGATTTATATTATGCAGCATTGGATGGAACATGGGATAATGATGGAGATGGCTTTTGGGGTGAACCTGGAGAAGATGATCTATTGGCTGAAGTATATGTGGGTAGAGCACCAATTGATTCAGAGGAAGAACTTTCAAATTTTATCATGAAAACCATTGCACATGAATTATCCGAAGAACCTTATTTATACAAGGCTTTAATCGTTGGAGAAGATCTTGGTTGGCCTGTTTGGGGAGCAGATTATATGGACGAAATAATCTACGGTTCGGATTTATATAATTATTCCACTGTAGGAATTGAGGAGGAATATCTTATTGAAACACTATATGATAGAGACTTAAGCCCCTCATATTGGGAAAAAGAAGATATTATTCCAATTATTAATGAAGGTGTCCATGTTATTAATCATTTGGGCCATTCTGATGTAGCATATAATATGAAAATGGTGAATGAAGATGTTGATTCACTCACAAATGAGAATTATAGTTTTGTTTATAGTCAAGGGTGTTATAACGGAGCTTTTGATAACCGAGGCGTTAATCCTGATGGATATTTTGATTATGATAGTATTGCCGAGCATTTTGTAACAACACCTCATGGAGCTTTTGCTTGTGTAGGTAATAGTCGTTACGGATGGGGTGCTGACAACACTGATGGCGCATCCCAGCATTATAATCGGGAATTTTATGATGCGATATATGGTGAGGGTATAGAAGAAATAGGAAAAGCGAATCAGGATTCTAAAGAAGATAGTATAGGCTTCTTATCACCAGATAATCCAATGCGATGGTGTTTTTATGAGGCTAATCTTTTTGGAGATCCAACTGCTTCCATTATCCCCCCTCCATTAGAGCATGATATTTCAGTATCAATTGAAATCCCAAAAAATGCTGATGTATTTTCTAGTCATGAAATAAATGCAACTGTTAAAAATCGAGGATTAAATAGTGAAACTTCAGTGAATCTTACGCTATTTGTAGAAAATATTGCCGTAAATTCGACACTTGTTGATTTAAATGTAAACGAAAATGCAACAATCAACTTTAATTGGACTGCATATGATTTCAAAGTATTTAATTTTACTGCAAATGCTTCAATTGTTTTAGGAGAAGTATTACCAGAGAATAATTTTAAAACTAGATTTCTCGAAGTTTTTGATGTTAATAATTATGATATGTCTGTAGATTCCTACTTTTGGTACGATGCATATCAGAATGGAATTAATCTAAATATTTCGGGAGATGACGTATACGGATCTGTTAATCTTAATTCACAATTTTATTTCTACGATCAGGTATTCAGTTCGATTTATATAAGCTCAAATGGTTGGCTTTCCTTTGAAGGCAGATCTCTTTACGAGTTTTATAATCCTATGTTTCCAACTTCAAACTATAATTATGTAATATCGCCTTTCTGGAGCGATCTTCAAGCAGATAATAATATTTATGCTTGGATAACTGAAGATTACACTGTGATTGAATATCATGATTATGAATATCTATTAGGAGATTATATTGGAACTTTCGAGGTTGTTTTCTTTAAAACCGGTGACATTCTATTCCAATATAAGAACATAGCTAATGAATTATATAATGCTACAGTTGGTTTAAATTATGGAAAAAATATTGGGTATTACAACGCCTATACTAATGGTTTAACTAATGTCTCAGAATTTGCTTTATCCTTTACCCTTAGCCTTCCAGATCGTCATGATATAAAAGCTATTCTAAGCACACCCTTAGTTCCCACATATAATGTTCTAAACGTAATTAATGCAACTGTTAGAAACGCGGGAATTTATTTTGAATCAAATGTGAACCTTTCACTTTTTGTAAATGATACTTTATATGATACAATAACCGTTGATCTTGATCCAGGTGAGACTGCAGTAATACAATATCCATGGACACCGACTGATTATAATGTATATAATTTTACTGCAAAAGCATCTCCAGTTGGAGATGAGACTTTGCTAGGAAATAATGAAGTGACTAAATTACTTAAATGTCGGCATTTCTTTATAACAGAACCAATTTCGGATCAATTTGTTAATGGAAGTACTGCATACGTTTCATTTGATTCTAATTTTGACCTAAATCAACTATATGTTATAAATATCTTTGTTAATGAAGAATTTATAACACAAATATTTGGTAATGAAGAAATTCATGATGTTTTTATCCCTGTTTTCCAGAATGGAACCAATCTAATAACATTTCAAGCATTTTGGCAAGATGGCGCAATCACAAATGCTTCTGTATCAATTATTTCTGAGAAAGTTGAACCTATTATTTTACCTCATATTGGTGATTATATTGATTTTATAATAGAAGAATCGGGATTTATGATGGGTCAAAGGTATTATATGGTATTCGACCAATGGATTTCTGATGTAGAAATTCGAGTTTCACTAAATTATCAAGCAATTGTAGATGGAGAAATGTTATTTGAAGAAGAATACTGGATGTATGTTAATATACTTAATGGATATGTGTCTGATGGTGATTTTTTCTGGACCTATACACACTTTCCTTTCTTTACCGATCTTTCTGAAATGGAACAACCACCCTCAGAAGATTCTCCTGAGATTAAGGCAGTTTTAAATTCCTGGAATGATTTTCTTACTGTAGACGGGAATATTACATGGAGAGGACACGAGTTCCTTACTCTAACATCAATGTCAGGTGCAAACGTTTATGTTTATGAATCTAATAACCTTTTAGCTTATATGGGAATTAATTACGATGTAAATGGTTTTATTAGAGATACCAGTTTTATGGATATTGCTAGTCCGAATATACCATTATTGGATGATATATCTTACGAATACGGGGCTACAGGTAATAAAATAACTTGGGAACCCACAGATATTAATCCGGATTCTTATATTGTTTACCAAGATGGTATTGAGATTGATTCTGACACATGGACATCAGAAATTCCGATAGAAATAAATGTCGACGGTTTTGCAGTAGGTACTTATGAGTTCAATCTTACAATTTGGGATATATATAGTTTAATCTCAACAGATATTGTAATTGTGAGAGTCACTAATCCAATTCCCCCTGTGATAAGCCATCCAGATGATATTTCATATGAAAAGAATACAGAAAATAATAACATAACTTGGATTCCAAGAGATTCAAATCCAAACACTTATGTTATTACTATAGATGGTATCAAAGTTGATTCGGGCACATGGATTTCGAGAGAACCAATTATGATTAACATTGATGGACTTTCAGAAGGAACCTATAATTATACAATCGTTGTTTCTGACTTACTTGGATACATAGCTAGTGATTCAGTTATTGTAACTGTAACCTCCTCAAGTATTCCGGGTTATTCAATCGAATTCATGGTTATTTCATTAGGTGTCGCGATTTCTTTGAAAGTTGGTTATTCTCTCAAAAAAATTAAAAAGAAACGTATTTAACCCTATATTTTTTGTAACCTTTTTTTTACCTTTACTTTTCTCTTTTTAAATTTTTAACTCGATAGGATTTATCTTTTAAATTCTAATACTTGAATTGTTTTATTTCCGAAATTCTGAGAAAATATCGAAAACAGTTAAGAAGAAACAAAATAAACTTAAAAGAAAAAATATTATAAATCTTTAGGATAACAATGCTTGACATTTGCCTTCTTAATGGAATTACTGAATTTCAAGAGGAAAATAGAATAAAGGTGTTTCAAGAATCGGCAACATTTATTGATGGTGTTCTTTATAAGTTAGAAGAGAATCTGTTTTTACGAGAACCACCAACCGGTTTAATGATACTCGCAGCAATTTTAGAGCAAAAAGGATATTCGGTAGACATTATTGATAGTTCAATTCTCCAAAATCCAAGAGATTTTATATTGGAAAATGCTCATAAATATCGCTTAATTGGCATAACTGGATTAACTAATACATTCAATGATATTCTCCAGACTGCAAAGCTAATTAAAAGGAAAAATCCCGAGATTTATTTAGTAATGGGTGGACCTCATGCATCATTTGAATATAAAGAGATATTATCTCAAAACGCAGAAATTGATTTAGTTTTTATTGGGGAATCAGAAATTTCTTTTCCTTGGGTGGTTGATATGCTTCTTCGCGTCCCTGCTTTAGATTTCATCGAAGACGGAAAATCTGAAGAATTAAAAAATACTCTGAATTCACCAGGTAGAATTCAAAATTTATTAAAATCGATAGCAAATATGGGAAAATTACCTAAGGGTATTGCATACCATACCCATAATAAAACCCAAACTCCAGATGAATCAAATAGCATTAAATATACTGGATTTCCTGACACAATAGATTTATCAAAATTACCATTACCCGCTCGTCATTTAATATCAAGAATTTATTCTGTAGCAGATGTAATAATTAATCGAGGTTGCCCAAATAAGTGTTCTTTCTGTTCACGAACTCATCTTTTCCCTCAAATGCGAATTAGACCAGTAGAGCAAGTATTAGAAGAAGCGAAATACATTTCCTCATGTGCAAATTATAAATTTGTGAACTTCTATGACAATATCAACATTAACCACCGTTATTTAAATGAATTTCTAGATGGATTAATTTTCCAGAAATTTTCATTACCTTGGGGAGCAGAATTAAGAGCAGATGTGATTACCAATGAGGAAGCACTAAAATTAAAAAAAGCTAATTGTAAAATTGTAGCTACTGGTGTGGAAAGTGCCTCTGAAGAAGTTCTAAAAATCAATTTTAAATTTCAAGATCCGAGCAAAGTAGCTCAAGGAATTAGAATTTTCAAAGAAACTGGAATTGCTGTGCAAGCTTATTTTGTAGTTGGATTACCAGGGGATAATTGGGAGAGATTTAGAAAAACTTTAAAATTTGTAGAGACACTAAATTTGGAATACGGAGTTGATCGGGTCGAATTTTTTACTGCCACGCCTTATCCTGGCTCAGATTTAGCAATGAATAAAGAAAAATATGGAATTAGAATTCTAAATGAAGATTATTCCAAATACGATTGTAGAACGATAATTATGGAAACTCAAACTCTTAGTTTACATGATATCGAAAATATGATATTAGAAGCCCAATCATTAAAAAAGAGATTAAATTTGTGAAACAATGAAGTCAAAGATGAATATTTTTAATTATTTTTAATTTTATCTTGATTTTTATTTAAAGATTTTTCGATGATTTTATACTTTGGTGAATTTTATGAATGAGGTGAGTAATAATGATAAACGATTACGTGGTTGAATCAGATTATGAAGTTGAAAATTCCAAAATAAAATTAAAGGAGATGACTTTGGAAGAAAAACGCTGGATTCGTTCAAGAATGACAAACTGTGTCAATTGCGGTGTGTTATGTATAAAAACAGACTTAGAATACGGAAGATGTGTAATTTGTAACAAAAACAAATCAATTAGAGAGTTTAGGCGATTGCATTCTCCCAATTTCAACCGAGAATAAGATAACAAAATTGAAAAAAAGAAATCAATAAATGACCCGAACTTTGATAACTGGTTGTAATTTTAGTTGTATTTCTCAAAAAGATTCATATATATTATATCTAAATTTTTATTTTTTATATACTAAGAAGAATTATGAGAGCAGATATTCATTTACATTCCTCTAAAATGATCCCATTTCCAGTAAGGATTTTACATAATTTTAGGCATAGAAAAACAATCCTTCCCCCCTTTCATTTAAAAAATATGAAAAAAATTGGTCTTAATTTCGCAATAATTAATGGAATCGGGGATCCCATGCTAAATAGATTTTACTCCATTGGAAATAATTTCCGTGGATTAAAAAATCAAATAAAGAAATTAACTAAAGAAATAAATAAATTTGATAATATTATATATGATAACTTTAAATCAATTGAAAAAGGAATTGAAGAAGAAAAACCGGTTTGTTTTCTAGCCATTGAAGGTGCGGATTTCTTAGAAAATAAAATTGAAAGATTGCAAGAAATTTATGATCTAGGTATTAGAGGTTTAGGATTAGTTCATTTCTCGGATAATTGTATTGGAAAAATTAATACTGATATAGTTTCCATGGTTGTAAAAGCAAAATTTAATAAAATTCAAGAAACCAAAGGCGGTTTAACAGATTTTGGGAGGGATGTAGTCAAAGAAATGAATAAACTACACATGGAAATTGATTTAGCACACGGAAGTTCTGAAATGATTTTTAATGTGCTCAAGATTTCTAACCAACCTGTGATGGTTTCACATACAGGAGCACGATCAATTCAGGATTTTTCAAGATATTTAACTGATGAAGAAATTATAGCCATTTCTCAAAAAGGAGGATTAATTGGTTTATGGCCTTTTTATTTTCGGGGAAAAGGAATGAAAAATATGGAGGATTTCATTGCACATGCAAAATATATTAAAAATCTAGTTAGTGTGGAGAATATTGCATTAGGAACAGACGCAAATGGACTCCCGGGTGCGATGAAAGGTTATAAATTTGAAAAAGATATTTTTAACATTGAGAAATCTCTACTTAATGCAGGTTTTGATAAAAAAGAAACCTCAAAAATCATGGGGGATAACATAATAGATTTTTTAAAAAATATTAGTTAGAAGAGAAGTGATTGAAAAAATAATTGAAAAATTTAATTATTCTAATTTGGAGAAATTTGAATTTCCATACTAGAAACATTCGATGTTCTTCCCTCGTCATTTGTCAAATGTTCTGTAGAAATTTTAATATCTTTGTATTTGGCTGTGGGAAAAAATTTGTTTATTAGAATTTCTGCAACGTCAACTGCATGAGAAATTGCACGACCTCTAGCTTTAATTATGCAATCAGTTCCCCGATTTAGGATTACCATAACTGCCATAACATAATTCATCGTTGGTCTCTTTCCGATATATACAGAATTATCATTATATTTCTTAATATTCTTAGTTTTCTTGATTTCCTTAATTTCCTCGATTTCCTTGATTTCCTTGTTAGCTTCTTCACCCATTGTTTTCACGGTTTTTTTGGTTGCTTCAAAAAAAATGTCTTGTAGATCATAAATAAAATTGTCTGGTACAATAAAAGGTTTTCATAAGATTAAAAATTCAGAAAAAAAGTAAATTAATAATAAGGAGATGTATCATCATTCATAGCACGTTGAATAGCACCCCAAACATCTTCAATACCCTCATTATATTTTGCAGACACAGGTAACAGATCTGAAACAGCTCCGAATTCGCGAAAAGTCCGCCCTAAGGATAGTGTTAATTCTTTTAACATTCCACGCTCTAGATTTTCGGTAGCAGATGCGAGTTCATACTCATCTTCAATCCATTTTAGAATCATTTCTAGTTTTTCGCTATGTATCAAGTCTTTTTTAGTTAATAAATTAATTTGACTTAAATCAGCGAATCTGAATTGAACAGAAGCTGCAAGTAGTAATGTAGAAATTAAACCATTTGGATGAATACACATTGTGCTATCATAACAAAATAAAATTCCCCTTTTTACACTTCCAAAACCCAAAGCATTTGCAATCAATGGTCCACTATTCCTAAAACTAAATAATTCCATTTGACCGGGAGTATCCACTAATACAATTTCGGGATCGTTATATTGATTGATTTCATACTTTAGATCTTCAATATAATTGACCATAAGATCTGTAGCTGCGATCATAGCCCCATTTGGCCCCAATCCGGTTTTTTCCATTACTGCATCAACAGTTACATAATCTCGAATGTCGATATCTGGGGTATATGGTAACGTTTGGACCCCAGGATCTAAATTGATTGTAATAATAGAAATTTCTTGATTGTATTCTTGAAGATAATCAGCCAAAGCTTTAACTAATGTTGTTTTTCCTGAACCTGCAGGACCAATGATATATTGTATTAACATAGAATCACATTTTTTTACTTAGTAACTATAAAAAAAAGATATATTCTACTAATGTTTAATGTTTTATTGTTATTAGAACTAGGGGATCAATCAATGGAAAAATCTAAAAAAGCACAATATAAATTCACTAAAGAAGAATTACGTGA
This sequence comes from Promethearchaeum sp., assembly GCA_030612265.1. Taxonomy (GTDB): domain Archaea; phylum Asgardarchaeota; class Lokiarchaeia; order Sigyniarchaeales; family Promethearchaeaceae; genus Promethearchaeum. Next base: position 4,616 of record JAUWOE010000023.1, on the reverse strand, counting down.
ACTATTATATGATTTTAATAAAGAAAAAGGAGCACTTCCATCGGATCGCCCTAGAAAAGTATCCATATGGGATGAAACTTTAAGAGATGGAGAGCAAACACCGGGTGTTTTTCTCACATTAGATGAGAAAATAGAAATTGCAACATTTTTGGATGAAATTGGAACGGGAAAAATAGCTGCGGGTTTCCCTGCTATTTCATCGGGTGAATTAGAAATTGTTAAAGGAATATCCAATCTCGGTTTGAATAATTCTACCATTTTAGGAATTGCACGTCCCAAAGAATCAGATATATTTGCATGTTTAAAGTGTGACTTAGATGAAATTGTTTTATTTATGCCAATTAGTGATCTTCATCTAAAAATCATGAATATTTCTAAACAAGAGCAAATTGAAATGATCCAGGAAGCATTTGATTGCGCTAAAGGTCATGGATTGAAATTTAATTGGGTCTCGGAAGATGGAACACGGGCTAAACCAGAACATTTACTTAAAATCCAACAACTAGCGATAGATAATGGTGCTTCATCAATTGTTCTCGGAGATACTGTGGGTATTTTACAAACCGACACGACAATATACCTCATTGAAAAAATGAAAAAGGAACTTAAGAGATGGGATAGAACCAAAACACAGCTGGGAATACACACTCATAATGATTTTGGACAAGCAGTAGCAAATACGTTAGCAGCAGTATATCATGGCGCAACCCTACCTCATGTTTGTGTTAATGGTTATGGTGAGCGAGCAGGAAACGCTTCATTTGAGGAAGTTGTTACTAATTTAGAAGGAATGGGAGTTAGTACAGGAATAAATCTTAGGAAATTAACTGAAATGTCGCATCTAGTAGAAGAGATATTTGGATTACCGTTAAGCGCCCATAAACCTATTGTTGGATCCAATGCGTTCAGTCATGAGAGCGGTTTGCATATCCATGCAATTGTCAGTCATCCTATGGCATATGAACCTATTAATCCAGCAATAGTTGGACAAAAGCGTAAATTCTATCTTGGAAAGTTTTCGGGTTCTACATCCATTATAAATGCAATAGAAACAAAACTCAAAGCTACTAATCTTAACATACCTCGTGAAATTATAAAGAAAATCCTTCAAGATGTAAAAGATTTGCAGGAAAAATCATCAAAAGAAGAAAGAAGAAGAACATTCAAGGAAATTAAAGAACTGGTTAGAAATATTCAATCAGGAATAAATGATGATGAATTTTTTGCCATAGTTCAGAAATATGCAAAAGAATATTTGAAAGATTCATGGGTTTTTAAAGATAAGTAGGAGAAATATATAAAATAAAAAAATATAAAAAAATAATCAAAGAGAAAATAATTTTTTATCCTAAATTTTTTAAATCATTTGTTAAAAATATCTTTAGATAAAGAAAATATCTAGGTTTTTCACAGAACAAAATAAAAAACTAGCGTTTAAAATGGAAATTATCATTCGGGATTTTGGTTTAAGAAAATTTCAAAGTAAGAAAGTAACTGATAAGCTTGTTTTGAAATCATATAATGATCCCGATAAAATTATACTACATAATTCTTTCTCGTATGAGATGAAATACATCAAAGTTGGTATAAGTTTCTTTTATCTTAAAGAAAAAGAAAATGTAGATTTAGAAAGTAAAATAAGTAAAAAAAAAAAGTCAGAAAAACCAGAAGATGAAAAATTAAAACTAAAAAAAAAAAAAGAAGAATTTAAGATTTTTGTGATAGGATTTGTAGCTCCATTTCCTGGTCACACAAAAGATGATATAATATTGAATACTAGTTCCATGGAAGATGTGTTTAAAAAACTGGGTAAAGGAAATTGGATTACAACTTTAGATAGAAAATATTGGTGGGTAGAATACTCTGGAATTTCCTTTTATGTTGAAAAAGAAGAAGATGATTCATCGGAACTTTTTAACGAAGAAATGCTTTTAAAAAAACCTATACACCGAATCACAGTCTCTTTGATGGAATACGAAGATTTTGGAATAAAAAACGAATATGGTCGTGAAAAATTAAATTTAGATGACTTCTGCATTAATGGAAAACTTCACGAACCAATTCTAGACAGCAAAAAAGCAGAATCAATTTGTGCAAAATGTGGATTAGTATTATCAGAACGAATGATTTCAATGGAAAACAGCGGACAAAGAGCTTTTTCAACAGAAGAACGTAATAAACGCGAACAACATGGATCTCCAATGAATCCCTTAATGCCTGATATGCAATTAAGCACAATGATAGATAAAAGAGCTCCTATGCCAGAATTACTAAGGAAAGCAGTCAAATGGGATAGCAGATATACTTGGAAACAACGTAACATGATTCAAGCCACCTCAGAAATAAAACGTATAGGAGAATTATTGAACCTCCCTAAACATGTTAAAATTTACGCAGTTAACTTGTATCGTAAAGCTTTTCAAAAGGGTTTGCTAAAAGGGAGATCAATAAAAGCAATGGTTGCAGCTAGCTTATATTATGCATGTGGTGCCGAAAAAATTCCGCGAACACTGGGAGAAATTGCTAATGTTACTGATTCCACAAAACATAATATAACAAAATGTTATCAAAGTTTAATCAAGGAATTAAATTTACCGAGTCCTACAGTCCTCCCAGGATTATCAGTTAGTAAATATGTAACTGAATTAAAATTAGACTATCGAATACAGATTTTGGCAGGAAAAATTCTTAACACGTATGAAAAAAGATATACTTTGAGTGGAAAGGACCCAAAAGGACTTGTGGCTGCTGCAATCTATATTGCGGCCCATCATCATGGAATAAAAATAAGTCAAACAAAGGTATCGCGTTCGGTTGGGATTACAGAGGTTACTTTAAGAAATCGCCTGAATGAAATGAAGAAATTCATTAATTATAAAAAATCTTAATCCGCTAAACCAATAAAAATAATTGAATCTCCACGTAAAATAATTTTTGGTAAGCTTTCATTTCTTTCTTCTAAGTTCCCTTCTTCATCAATTTTCTCAAAATAGCGATATTCAACATTTTCGAGTAAAACGTTTAGATGATTATCAAATGACTTTAATATCCCTTTGAATTTTCTATTTCTCTTTACTTTAAGGATTATTTCTTTACCTAAAGAATTATGTAATCGGCTAATTGGATCGTGAGGAGTTGGAGGTGTCATGAAAGTTTCCTATCCTTTTTTAATATAGCTCTGTTTTAAAATTTTATCAATTAAACCAAAAAAATAATATTTTATATGGAAAAACTACCATGGTTTTTGAAGTGATTGGCAGAATCGGCAAGCTACAAGTTCGTTTTTTGGAGGAAATACTTCCAATACATTCCCACATTTAACGCAATTTAAATTTATTAAATTTTGGTCTTTTTCCAATATTTTTTCTTCTTGTAATAATTTTTTAAAATCAAAAGATAATTGCCTTAATATGTTTACCACAATATGCTCATAAGGGGAACAACAATAAAAAGCTAGAACTTTCTTCTTAATTTGGGGAACTACTAAGATCTCACAAGTTTCTCCAGTTTTTACTTCAGTTTTTGCAAAATAAAAACTCATATAATTGTTTTCTTTATTAATTTTTGATATTTGCTTGAAATTGAATTTTTCAGTTATTTTTTCCAAAAATAGTTGAGCTTTTTCAAGATCTTCTAATCCTGGAATCCCAAAACCTTGAATCCTTTTAAAAATCTCTTTATTTTTCATAAATGATTTTATATAGTTAATTGGAACTTCCTGTGGAAGAAGAACAGGAAGAACAGTATCGAAATCTATTGGGTATAGGCGTAAAACTCTGGCAAAACCATCATTTGATTTATATTGCATTAATCCATCGATTTTTATTTTTATTTTTTGAGTTTGGTTAAAACATAGCTCAAGAATTTTCCCTTGTGTTGCTTTAATTATCCCTAAATCAACCCATAAATATGATTCTTCTAATTTTATATTATGTTTAGGATTCAAACTATCAAATTTAAGAAAATCTCCGTAGTTAAATTTCAACCTTACATCATTAATCATATTTTGAGAAGCATTTTTTACGTGAACCCTAATACATAATTTATAAGTTGATATTCCAATACGGATTTCTACAGAAATGAAATCTTTTTGTGATGTCTCTTTTGAACGTGAGATCTCGACATCCTCAGGAGTTGATACAAGCATATCGTGATTAAAAGATTCAGTTTCTGTATCATAACTAGTAAGTATCTTAGTGTCACTAGTTTTAATTGAAGATTTAATTGCATCTAAATCAAATTCAGTAATATCCCAATCCATTATTTCATCTAAAGTTAATGGGGATGGATTTATATCTTGATTATCATCATGTTCTAAAAAGATTAAGAATAATTTTCCTCCAGTGATTTGTTGAATTCGACCATATATCTGCCCCCTAAAATATAACCTTATTAAACACTTTCGGGCTTGTAAATCATCTAAATTAAATTTATCTTTTAAAATATCTATACTTAATCGTTTATGTATCATCATGTATCGAACTATATAACTTGCAACCTCTATATCTTGATCTGTAGACATATGTCCCTCTTTCCTTTTTTTCCACATATAAAGTTTTATGTATTGCAAGAAATCACTTGTTCTAAGCAAAATTTTAACGATTTTCCCATTTCTT
>JAUWOE010000228.1 GCA_030612265.1 Promethearchaeum sp. | reverse complement strand
ATTACAACATTTTCATAAACGATTAAACCACATTGATGTTCAACTTTGCCTTCAACATCTGTCGGATGTTTTTCTATTGATTTGAACAAGATGAACATATAATCCCCATAATCATCCAACCTGGGGCGACTATCTTCTATAATTTCTTCAAAAGTATCTAAACTTACATCCAAAATAGTCAATAAATCGAGGATTTCTTGATTCTGATCATAATCGAGGATTTCTTGTGGTTCTAAATTTACATCTAAAAAACAGCATTTGCTAGACTTTTTTACGTCATCTGGGTTAAATTTTTCACCTAAATCTTCTAAACTTACTTCAAATTGCTCTATCTTTGGTTGATTTTGAACAATATCTTTTAAAATGTAGTACGCAAATTTCATGAAATTCTCCTCTCATTCAAAGCCAATCTTGTTTTATTTTTTATCCCTTTTAGTTTTTCTTTTAAGGTTATAAGGAATTTGTATTTTCTATTTGAACATTAATTTAATTAGAGTTTTTCCTATTGAGTTTGCATTTTTAAGAGAGAATTTACCATTTATATAAATTTCATCATGTGTAAACTGAGAGATTATGTTTTTTTCTAAGAATACTGCTTCTTTTTCCAAGTTCAATCCAGGAGTAGCGCGCCAAATTACTAAAATTTTATTATCCTTAGATTTTTTTAAATTTCCAAGGATTACTATGTAATTTCGACTTTGATGTGAAAAAAGATATATACGTTTTGCAAGTAATCCTAAGAAAAGGTTAAAAGTCTCAATTAAATCGATTTTTTTATCTTTTAACACTCCGTTTTCACAAATATTTATCCTATAATTAAATGGATCATCAAAAGTTTTGACATTTAAAGATACTAAACTCTCTTCACTATCCCAATCGATTATATATTTGAGTAATTTATCAGAGCGATTTACTTTTTCCTTCAGGATAATATTCCAAAAACAATCAGAAAATTGCTCCAAGTATATAGATTTATAAAAATGGTTATATCCTTCTGATGAAATTGGTGATCCATCTTTCCATTTTGATGAAAACATTATTTTCTGGATTCTTGGAACAAGTAATTTTTCGAAATAATCTTCTTTTTCAATTAATATATATTTTCGGTTTCCATTATCAGCAGAATTAAGTTCTAAAACAGATTGAGCAGTTGTTCCAGTCCCAGCGAAATAATCTAAAATAGTTCCTTCATTTTCAAAATACGTGACTGCTCTAATTAAATATTTGATCAGTTCGACAGGTTTAGGGTAATCAAAATTCGAAATTTTAAAAAAATTTTTTAGTTCCGCATTAGCGTCCGTATTAGTGGGCAGAGAATTTATCTTTTTTGATAGTAAGGTCGTCGGGGCTTTAATAATTGGTTCATTATAATAACGTTGAATTGTTGGTCGTAAAGATTTTATACTTTTAATATGAATTATCCCCCCTTTTGTAATTTCAAGATTTATTCGATCCTGAGACCATTTAAATCTGGTTTTTAATCTTAGATTTTTATTAGGTTTACCTTTTTTTACCTCAATTGGTCCGTTTAATAATTCCACTTTCAATTTTTCCTTTCCATATAAGCCATTTGCTAAAGTTCCAGACCATTTTCCAGAATTAATTATAAGGTTATTTTTATCTAACCTTCGTTCACAAATAGAATTACCAATATTAATTAATTCGGTCAATTTTTTTAAATCTCCATACCCACCCATCAATTTAATAGGTTCATTTTTCTTTTTAGCGGCGACAATATATTCTGTAACTGGGATTAATTCTTTTGATAGATATGAAGGTTGAGTTTTCTTATGCCATATTATGGTGTTTAATCTCTTTTTGAATAATTTCTCAACCAGAATTGAATAGTATGCTAATTCATTATCATCTATACTAGAAAAGAATATACCATCAGTTTTTAAAAGATTTTTTGCCAATATTAACCGATTTTTCATCATTGTTAGCCATGCTTCTCTTTCAAAATTATCATTGTAGAGGAATTTTTGGCCTGTATTATACGGAGGGTCAATATAAATACACTTTATGGAGTTATGAAATATTTTTAAAATTAAGTTCAGGGCTTGAAAATTTTCGCTTTTAATTATTATTCCTTGGATTGAATTGTTTAAATCTGGGATATCAGAAATCACCTTGAATTTAAAATCCATGGGGAAATTTTTCGTATCTACAACTAAAAATGGGGTGGATTTTAAAAATTCCATAGTTAAACCTCCCCCATGATCCATCAATTGATTTAGATTTAAATTTTCTGCCCATTGAGTTATTTGATCCTTATTTTTTATAATTTCTAAGTAATACTTGCTTGAAATCCTCTTGAGACTAAGACAATAATCAGTATTTAATGCGAATTTTTTCTTGAAAAACAATATTTTTTTGATTTCTTCGATTTTTGCTAAAACATCTATGATTTCATTACCAACAAATTCAAAAGAATTTATATTATTCTTAAAAATATCAAGATTTTTATTATTTTCAAAGGGATTGAGCATTAAAGGTAGAAAATGCCCTTGAATATAGTTTTTTAGTTTTTTTTTCAAATATCTACCTAAATGATTGAATATGAACCTATCCGAATCCATTTTAGAATAATAAAGATCTAAATAATATGTTAGATTATCAGATTCACTAGAATTATGCTTTTTTTTAAGAATTTTTAGCAGATGTGGATTTTCTATGTGGGTTAAAATTAAATTATAACAATTGTTTTTAATTGTTTTTTGGATGGAACTCTTGGAACCTTTCACCTCATCTTTAAACAATTGTCGATATTGAAAATTTACAGTAATAATTTTTTCAGAAGGATTGTATATTACAGGATCTAGGTCTTTTTCAAGAATAAAAAACCTTTTTTTATTTTCTTTTCCTTGTTTTTTCGATTCTTTTAATGTCAGTCTAAATTCAAGTTTGAAACCATCTTCTAAATCAATAAACAGATTTTCAAAAAATGGGCTTAAATTATAATAATATTTATCATTAATGAATGAATTATGAGAATTTTCTAAATTTTGATGAAAATATTCAGATTCTTGGAATTCGGGGTGATTTTTCCCTTGAAAAAATTTTGAGAAGAAATCAAACAAATGATTTAGGAAAAATTTCTTATCATAGTGTATAAATGTTTCTTCAAATTCTGATCTGATAAGATTTGGGAGACGTCCATTTATAAAATCTTTCAAATTTGGATGTAATTTGTTGTAAAGTGCATATTCTCCTGATAAAATCTCACTGAATTTAAAATTAAACTCTTTTCTAAGTAATTCTTGTAGTTGATACAAAACAGAATCATTCATTAAAAAAAATCACATTAACGCTCACATTAAAGATTTTGGTTTTTTTTATATTGAGTTCTATTTTTTATTTCAAATGCTTTTTCTCATTGTTTGAATAAATTCTTGAAGTATATTTTCCCCAGCAGGTGTTGAAATCTTCCTTTCATGTGGAGGATAAATCATGATCAGTACATAATTATAATGTTGTTTGAAAATCCTTAATTCCAAAATACCATTTGCAGTTTCGATTTTAAGAGAATCTAAAGATGAAAGTTCATATTCGGGTAAAACTTTATCAGTTACTAATAGTATGCGATTAGTAGATCCAACTAAGGAATTATCATCCAATAAAGTTTTAGATGAGCAGATAGGTAAACCTGTGCTTCTTTCTATAATCATCATTGCATATAAGCCTAAATCTTCCTTTAATTTATTAGATAGTTGATTTAATTTTGAGGATTTAGGCATTAAAATTTCAATGAGTTTAGCCCATGCAATGTAAATAGTTGAATCAAATATTGAAGTTGCAAAGAACTTTATTTCATAAGATTTTTCTTTCGTTTTTGGATTTAATCTGAAATATTCTACAAGAGATTTGAATTGATCCCCAGCATTTGTAAAAAGATCCATTTTATGAATGAAACAAAAAATATTGCTTTTTGACCGATCCAGGAATTTTGGGCGGGAACCATATAATTTTATCATTGAGATAGCTTCGTGAAGTTGATTTCTAAATAATTCGTAATTATTTACATCATTAGCGTCAACTACAAACAGAAGCAGTGTAGCATTTTTAAAGTCCGCTTGAGTTGGTGGCTTTTTTGATCCAAAATCCCATAAAATTAATTTCTGCTGAGATGAGCCTATACTCGAAAGTGATGGAAAAGTAATTTCATGTTTCTCAACACCTCTAGTGTGATTAATAGTTTTAGTCTCATGAGGTAACTTTCCTTCAAATATTACTTGGTAAATTGAAGTTTTACCTTCACCTCCCAATAATAACACTTTCTGAACTGGAGCGATAGGTTGAGCGAAAGAAATTTCCTTTTGTTCTGAAAAACCCGAATTAATTAATTCACGTTCTTTCAATTTTTGCTGCTTTTGTGCCAAATCCAAATAACGAACTTCTAACCTTCCTAAAACGAGTTTAAATCTGTTTTTTGGTAGAAAAACACTATTATCTTCAAGGAATGATTCTAAATCATATTCAATTTCCGAGAAATCCATCGGATTTACGCTATATTTTAATTCTTTATTCTTAGTTATTTGGAACTCAATTAAAATATCTTTGTTTATTATTAGATCAACTTCGAAAAAACTGCCGGGAATTTTCATTCTTATATCTTCTAATTGAATTTTCAATGTTAAATTTTTTCGCCTTCTTCCAAATTTTTTTTTTATTAGAATTTTTCTCATCGAAATTTAGCCAAAAGAATTTTAAGGAAATCGGTTCTAGTTGATAGTAGAGAAAGAAACAACACAAAAAATTTTTAAAAATACTATTAGAGTGATAATTCATATGATTAAATTAAAAATTATTGTCGCCGGTGCCAAAGACGTAGGAAAAACATCATTGATTCGGAGATACGTTAACGGGAAATTTGATATCAACACCTTATCTACGATAGGTGTTGATTTCATGACGAAAAATATGAATGTAAGTAACCAAGAGGTACACCTTTCAATTTGGGATTTCGCTGGAGAGGCAAAATTCAGAAGTCTGTTCCCCGGCTACCTTTCGGGCGCATCGGGAGCCCTGATATTGTACGATATTACAAGTAGAGCTAGTTTCAATGATCTTGACGAATGGATGAATCTAATAGATTCAGCTAGCGGAAAGATTTCAAAATTACTTATTGGTTCAAAATCAGATTTAACTGAACAAAAAGAAGTTAGTGAAGAAGAAGGTAAAAATTTTCAGAGTTCAAATGGAATAAATCATTTTCTCGAATGTTCAAGCAAGAGTGGGCAAAATGTTGCAAAAATTTTTGAAGTTTTAACAGAAAGCATCCTAAAATCAAGTTTGAAAAAATGCCCCCATTGTGGAGAAACGATTGCAAAAGAACTTTTCTTCTGTACGTATTGTGGACGTAAACTGATCGCATAGAATCTAGAGATTTTACACATGGATTTCAAAGTAATTGATGGTCATATAGACACATTACTAACATTAAAACATCAAGAACGAAAATTTTCTCAAAGATCAAATAAAGGACATTGTGATCTACAAAGAATGAAGGAAGGCTGTGTATCGGCGGCAATTTTTGCAATTTTTCCTGCAATGACCAAAAAGCACATCATAAATGGACTAGATGAATGGTTCAAACTTGTAAACAATCCTGAAAACCATCTATATCATATAAAATGTATAGAAGATTTTAAGAACGCTGAGAATTCCAAAAAAATAGGAGCAATTCTTCATTTTGAAGGTGCAGGTGGAATAGATAAAGATTTTGCACTATTGCGTTTGAGTTATCAATTGGGACTGAGATCTATGGGCTTAAGCTGGTCAAATGTTAATAAATTCGCAACTGGAGCTTTGTTTGATCAAGAGCAAGAAGATAGAGGATTAACTGAGAAGGGAAAACAATTATTAATTACTGCACAAAAAATGGGGATAACAATTGATGTGTCTCATCTAAATGATCCAAGTTTCTGGGATGCAATTGAAATAACAAATAAACCCATAATTGCTACCCATTCAAACTGCAGGTCCATTTGTAATGTTCCACGAAATTTGACTGATAAGCAAATTATTGCCATTCATGAAAAGCACGGTGCAATTGGTTTGAATTTTGGATTAAGATTTTTATCAGAGGAGCATAAACAAGCGAAATCTTCAGTTGAACTTCCTCTAGAAGTGTTTAAATCGCATATTGATCATATTGTGAACCTTACTGATAT